>JAJRXH010000708.1 GCA_024276395.1 archaeon | reverse complement strand
ATAAGCTGAATAAACTGCCGTGCTTGCAGGTTTAAAGAGTACCACGTTCCCCATCATAGCAGGTGCAGTAGGTAGATTACCGTTAATGGAAGTAAAGTTAAATGGTGTCACGGCAAAGATGAATCCTTCCAGTGGGCGATAATCCATTCGATTCCATTGATTTTTTGGTGAAATTGGTTGTTCCTCGTAAATTTTTTGCATGTAGTGTGCGTTAAATCTTAGAAAATCAATTAGTTCGCAAGCAGAGTCTATTTCAGCTTGGAAAACATTCTTGCTTTGTCCAAGCATGGTAGCCGCATTCAAGAGCATTCGATATGGACCCGCCAATAAATCCGCAGCTTTCAAGAAAATCGCTGCACGGTCGTGCCAGTCCCATTCACTCCAATCGTTCCAAGCATCTAGGGCGACATCAATTGCCTCTTTCACGTTTTCTTCCTTGGCTTGGTGATATCGTGCTAACAAGTGCCGGTGGTCGTGTGGTGGACGAACTTCTGCAAGATTATCAGTTTTGATTCTTCTTCCGCCAATGATGAGAGGAATTTCCACGACCTTGCTTCGAAGTTCTTCGATTTTTTCCTTTAGAGCTTTTCTTTCTGGAGTTCCTGGGGCATAACTGAGAATGGGCTCATTTCTTGGTTCTGGTACCTTGTAAATACCGGACATCTTGAATCACCGTGCAACACCATCAAGATTCATTTCTTAAGGATTGTGTTGGAAAACGAAGTGAAATACCAAGGCATTAAAAAGATGATTCTTGGATGGATCATATGGTAAAAATTGATGCCTCATTAACTGTTCTGGATTATTTTCTTGAACTAAAGTTAGAGAGTTATATTAGTTATCCCTTTCTTTTAAAAGAAAGATGTTTTTAAAACCTACTCATTCCTTCAAATAACTCCAAGGACAAGTGAATGACTCTCGAACATCATAGGAGGGAGGTCACTAAGAAAGCCAAGATTATTACAACATTTGCCCGATTTTTTCTTGGATTATTTATTTTTGACTGACTGACTGACTCATTTGACGTTCACCCACCGCACGGTTTTAGAATAGACTCAATGAATGTTATTAATGATGATACTCATTGAAATCTCCTTAATGATGGCTATTTAAATGAGATTTTGGATAGAATGAGATCTCTCAAATTTCATACATTTTTACAATTTTTTTCCATAAATTCTCTAGGTTATTGATCATCATGATGTCAGTAAACGTGTGAAATCTACCAAAAAATAAAAAACTGGTTATGGTCATTCATTATAGGTGGTATCGGGTTACGGCAGATTGGCCTAACAAGATCGAAAAACTAAAGGAAAAATATGGAGCCTACATTTCATTTTTCATAGCTTTAATGTTTTATATCTTTGTAATCGTTGAGTGATTTCGGTAATGTTTCTTTGTGCTTCTAATGTTTGTTGGTACAACTGTTGGATGGTTGCCACTTGCTCCTCCATCGCTGCGTTAATTTCCTCAGAGGCAGCTGCGTGCATTTCACCGATGGTACTCAAATCGTTACTCATCACGAAAATCTGTCGCACGATTTGATCGACTTGAGCCAATTTTTCCGTTACCGCTTTAACCAAGTTGGAGTGTAGACGTGAAGATTCTTCATTCAGAGACCGAATGGTTGCGGCAATCACGTTGAAACCAGCTGATTCTTCACCGTGCATTCGTGCTGCTTCAATGGATGCATTAAGCGACACGATACGTATTTGTTGCGTGATTTCAGAGAATTCAGTTGAAAATGACTTTAATTCACCTGCTAAATTGGAAAATTCATCCATCATAATATTAAGCTGCTGAATGAGTGAATCAATCTTTTGTGCCTGGGTTTGAGAGGTTGCGGCAACATCATTGGTGCTTTGGCTTATCTCGTGATACGTTGAGGTAAATTCCTTGAAACTGGTAACTAAGTTCTCAAAAAACTCATCTAGTTCTTCTTGTTGAGATAATATTGTAGTCACATTTTCATGTAGTCGCATGATGAAACGGTTAAAGTAAGTGAACACGAGACCGTATTCATCCGCTGAATTAAGGGAAAGCAATTGCAACGCGGGTGCTTCCTTT
>JAJRXH010000707.1 GCA_024276395.1 archaeon | reverse complement strand
CTCGTCGAGCACAATTAAAGTTTATTGTTGTGACTGAGGCTTTTCCCTTACAAGCAAGTCATTTACTACAATGAAATCCGTTGCATCCTAGATCAAAAAAGAAAAAAAGGTGGCGATGGGGATATCCTTATCATACATGACCCTTTAACACTAACTTGAAATAGAACGGCTTGAAGATTCTCTTGAACCACCACCAATGCTTCCTTGACTTTCCGGGTTTTGGTGGCCGGTCATAGTCAAAATCAACAAACATTGAAGAACCCCATTTCGTCACGAAGAAACATTGCACGTGACCATGGAAATCAGGTTTTGGAGGTTTATTCTTAATTTGACGCACGATGTTGTTGGCAATCACTGGTGCCTCATGGTGCGCCGCACTACCCGCTTTCGAAATAGGTAGATTCGTAGTGTCACCGATTGCATAGATGTTGGGATGACCCTCAACCTGAAGCGTGTGTCGGTCTACAGGGACCCAACCATCCTTGTCAGACAGCCCAGATTCAATGAGATATTGCTGACCTCGATGAGGAGGCACGAGTATCAAGAGGTCATACTCTAGTTCTTCGCCTTCAACTGAATAAAGAACTCGCTCTTTAGTGTCTGCCTCATCCACGTTAAAGAATTTAACGAGCTTAATTCCTCTCTTCTCTAAAAGGGGTTCCACAACGGTATTAGTAGTTTCTATCGAGAAAGCACGATTGAGAGGAGAAGCATAGGTAATCTCGACCTTGTCCCTCATCTTTTTACGACGGAAGTAATCCTCGATGAGAAAGGCTGCCTCAATGGGAGCTGGAGGACATTTGTATGGTAAATCTGAAATACCAATGACAATTTTACCTCCATCAAAACTCTCAAGAGCTCGATACAACTTTAGGGCGCTTTCACCATTATAGAAGTGATGAATGGAGTCATCCCACCAGTCCAAAGACTCTGGGACAATTCTTGATCCAGAAGCAAGCACTAGATAGTCATAGTGGAATTCACCGCTATTTTCCGTTATTACTACTTGACGTTGCGTATCTACCTTAACAGCCGTATCTTGTACCTTCTTGACTTTCTTAGAAATCAGTTTTTTACCATCTTTTATCAAGTTTTCTGGCTTTTCTCTTCCGATCATCACGAAAAGATATCCAGGTTGATAAACATGCTTAAAAATCGGATCAATTACCGTTATGTTCGTTTTTTTCCCGATTTTCTTGCTCAAGCGGTTAGCAACTATCGTGCCACCAGTTCCAGCACCAATGATGACAATATCTGGTTTCCTAGCATTATTCATACATACACCTCCTTTAACTTAAGAAGATCTTTTTCTACGTCGTCTTGATTCTCCTTTCTTGACAATAAATCCCTTATGATCTCCATAATCCTTGACTTCTAATAACTCGTGACCAGAACGTTGAATCCATTCTGGGATATCTTTAGCCGATCCAGGGTCACTACTCAATACTTCTATAACTTCGCCCACTTCAGCATGTTTTATTGCCCGAACTAACTCCATTAATGGCCCTGGACACTGACTACCTCGAGCATCTATTCTTTTACTTATTTCCACGTTCATTTATCTTCCTCCTTCACCTTAATTTTAAAGCAACACGTTTACCTTTTAATTTTAAAACAACAAGTTTGGTCATTCTCTTTTCCATTGAGAGGATATGAAAAATGAAAAAATCGTCATGAGATTTAAAAGTTAAAAATTAAGGACTACATCCGCCTCAAAAGCCTTACTCACTAGATATGAGCCACCCACGACATCATCAACTTCTTCAATGAAATCTTCACGCTTGTAACCGTATGTGTCTAGGAGTGGTGAACACACATAAATTTTGACGCCGTTTTCTTTTGCCATCTCGATGACTTCTTTAATCGGTGCACCATCTTCCGTCGGTTTCACAGTCTCTGGCACTCCCTTGAGAAGAAGATCCTTAGTCCCTACGCCGAAAATCATTTCTACTTCAGCATCATACATAGTAGCAACGACGGCTATATCCAAGGCGGATTTTACGACAGGAGCGCGTGTTTTGTCCGAATTTACCACGATTAATACCTTTTCAGCATCTGCCACATCAGTCACTTCTTACACCTCCTTCTTCAGATGAATAGGGTAATGTCTGCATCTTTTGCAAACTCCAGAAAAGTAGCTGCACCACCAACCTCTACACCATCAATGAGTTCTTCGTGCTTGATTCCCATAACATCCATTGTCATCTGGCAAGCAATCAAACGTACACCACTCTCCACTGCCATTTCCAGTAACTCATCGTATGGAGCAACATTAGCCTTTTTCATCCACCCTTTCATCATCTTGGTGGCCATCCATGTCATTCCAGGCAATACTGCCATCCATTGTGGAATGGGTTTTGGCATGGCTGGATTACCGACTGGTGATACCTTTAATTTCTTAATTTTCTTTTTCCTAACTAAGTCAAGACCATAAAATGTAAAAAATATGGCAACTTCCATATCCATGGCTGCAGCAGTGGTTGCCAAAATTAAGGGTGGATATGCCATATCTAAAGTTCCTCTTGAGGCAATTATTGCCATCCTTTTTGGTTTTTCTTCTTTTTCAGCCATTTTATCGACCTCCTAATTAATTTTCACTTATTTCGCTCTTTTCACCACGTATCTGAATACACCATTTGGCAATTTCTCAGATTGAACCAATTCGTGACCAGTAGTCCGGGAAAAAGCTTTAACATCATTTTCACTACCCGGATCTGTAGCTAACAATTCCACCAAATCTCCGACATTAACTTCTTTTATTGCTTTTTTTAACTTTAAAATGGGCATAGGACAATTCAATCCTTTTGCATCGACCGTCTTAGCGATTTCCATTCTATCATCACCCACTCGCGAATTTCACTTGGAGACAGCTGAAGAAGCTGCTCCTCACGCGTAAGTTATTAACGAGATGTTAATAACTTGTCCTTAAAAATCGGTCATGAGTCTCACTACCGATAATGAGAACGAATTTATGTATGATATAGATAAATATCATTAACAAGATTGATTATCAGAATTGAGAGATTTAAATTCCTTTTAAATAAAAAAAGAAGGAAAAGCACCCGTGACCAAACGTAATCCCACGAGGGCTCGTGTTTTATCCTCGAGCGTGAGGAACGACAACAAACCTACAGATGACATCATATCAAGGACTGAGATTCACGAATTCACCAACATGGTAACGT
>JAJRXH010000706.1 GCA_024276395.1 archaeon | reverse complement strand
GTAGGTCTCCACGAGGCGTTTTACCAGTGAATCTGGGATGATTTTCAGGAGACGAATACGTGACTCGAAGCGTAACCAGTTTCAGACTTTCCTTCCCCGCAAGATCATTTTTATCACCACTGACCGATCTGTTTCTTCATGATGTAAAAGTATCGGTCGTGTCACCTCGATGCGGAAAGGAAGGAAAGTGTCGGATTTTTCGACTCAGTACTCGCCAAAAAAGTGCCTTACAGTATTAGCCCTTGACGGTGATGGCCTCGGCAAGAATTTTGGTGAGGTCAGCAGCGTTTCTCGCGGGACTGACCTTGATGGCAACGGGGTTTAAGGCATCGTTCACGACCTGAATGATGTTCTCCGAGGTTCCCGCGTCCACTTCCCAGGTTTCATCGATGATGAACACGAGCGGTTCTTGAGAAGACTGCTCATGAGCGTCTTTGGGGTTCGTGGAGACGTGTCGTGCCCAATCGTGGTGTTGCTTCGGCTGATTCAAGAAGTCGACGAAGTGGGTCTCGAGACGGCTAGTCGTTGGCTGTGAGAGGCCCAAGAGGCGAGCGACCGCCTGTTGAGGGACGTTGTCCTTGAATCGTGCCATGGATGACCAGGCGCTCAAGGAGAGCGTGTTGGACGTCTCGTGTGAACTTTGAGTGATCTGCGGTGAATTCGGCTTGACAATCTTTGCAGCGGCACACGGGTCGACCCTTTCCAGAACGGAGAGTTATTCACTTTACCTTGGAGTATTTAAAGGAACGAGTGGGGTTTTAAAAAACTCTTTTAAATGACGGGGATAACTGAATAACTCTCCCAGAACGATATTTTTATCGGTCGTTATAATTTTATCGGCTCTGTTCCTACAGCGGGGACACGAAATGGCGAATTCGATCGAAACCTTTAACAGGTTGGGAAATCGCTGGTGTAATTGGGGTCTTTCCGCGAGGTTGAAGAAAATCGTGGTAGCTTCCATCGATGAAACCACATCGCCTCGTGGAAACGCCCCCTTGTTTTTATCGGTCACCCTAGGCGAACGCAGACCTCATCGTGCACGAGGGATTTCTGAATAACTCTCCGCGTGAAGCAAGGAAATCAAGCAATCAGCAGTCCTTGTAATGATATTATCATCACCAATGAATGAACTGGGACAACAACGAGAAAAAACTCGAACTCATAAGCATTTCCTACCTGCTACTCCATAAAAGGAGGTAAAAGATAAAGGGGCACGCAAAGAACATCAATCATTATGACGAAGCAAGTAGATGCTGCACATCCATGATGTATCGTTGAATCTTCTTCACGGTTTCAGCACTAGATGACAAGGAACCAGCATTATTGTTTCTTGCATTGACGAGTGCAAACAGGCGTCTTGCTCGCAAGAACGTCTCTACTTCTTCCGTCACTTGCAAGAGAAGCGACTGAAGGTAAGAAAACCCAAATTTAGCGTTATCTTGTCTTGCTGAATTCAAGTGGGTTCGAGCTTCAGTTTCCCTTCCATCAAGGGCATTAATGAGAGCGAGAATCAATCTCACTTTCATCACGAAGGCCATCCGATTAAACATGAGAAATAGTTGCAAGGCTCGTTCTGCGTGTTCATGGGCAAGTTGAAGATCACCAGATTCCAGTGCAACCTTGGTGGCAGCGAGATGATATCGAGCCGTGCTTTCTGGATGAAGGTCCTTTCGTGAAAGGAGGTCCTTGCTCATGGCAAGAATTTCTCGAGCTTCTTCCAAGAGATCTGCCTTCTCCACGGAAGTGCCTTGTTGACCACGGATAAGCATTTCTTCGACCTTGAAAAGGAAATACCAGAGCATTTCGCTGATATCTGGATGATCGTGAAACCATTCATACCATTCATCGAGGATTCGTGCCATTCGCGTGACATCTTCCATCATCAGAGCTATTTCTAGTCCAATTACCGAGATGTCACTGAAAAGTAGCCCGTCGTGATCCAATGAAAGTGTTTTTGCTTCTTGAAGGACGTTCATTGCCTTCTCCATTTGCCCAGAGATTGCAAGGACCATGGCAAGATCAAGTCTTACTCTCACCCTCAGCTGCACGATTTCAAGATAATCTGCAATTTTAAGAGATTCTTCCAAGTAAAACAAGGATTTAACGACTTCACCTTGGTCAAAGAACACCCTTGAAAGATTACCAAGCAATCGCAACACGGTTTCAAGATATCGTCTTGGTTGATTAGCAAGGTCGTGAACAGGAAGTTGAAGACCAAGCCATTCCATTTCTTCATGAAGAACTTGCTCAGCACCTTCGAGGTTACCAAGAAGTCTCAAGGAATGTGAAAGATTGGAAAGAATCACTGGCATATATTCTTCTAATCGTGCTTCACGAGCAAGATTTCTTGCTTTTTCCAAGCATTCAATGGAACGAATTAATTGGTAATTTCCCGCATATCCCGTACCCATACCAATGAGAGCTTCTATTTCCCGTTTCACGTCATTCCATTTCTTGGCAAGCGAATGCATTTCTCTAAAAGAAGAAATGGAAGAATCCATATCACCCAGATAAAAATAGGCGATGCCTTGCAATCGAAGGAGAGCCAAGAGCTCATCTCGTTCCAAGTCATCACGGAGCTCGCTAAAACGCTTGCGAGAGATGGTTCTTTGAATGCGTGATAGTACTTCCGTGGCCTTGCCTGATTGGATGTCCCGGACACCTTCTTCAAAATCCATCGTCATCCTTTCCCTCATTATCAATAATATTGAAAAACAAGTTCTTAAACTGGACTAGAAAAATAATTAGGTGAACAAGCAGATCGTAATACCCAGTTCCTAACAGTCTTTAACCAACATGCGTTTTTGTCATTGTACACCCAGAAATGGAGATGAAGAGGAGAGTGCACTTGTGCCCTTCGAGAATAATTTTTTCGTGATGATGAAAGATGAGAATGATCCAGCCAGAAAGGAATTCTTCAAGACAATGGAAGACAAATCATCGGTTCCCACTTGCATCATCGGCATTGGAAAAGTGGGAATGGAAGTCATCATGCAAATTCACGAACGAAAATCACCCTACCAGCAAGCAAACTTCCATTCACTCGTGATTACCAATGAGCGACATTCACCGTCTCACACCAACCTTCACGAAAGGACTTTCCAAATCATCGAGATAGGAACTACGGTTGATACCATTCAGATCGACTTGCCATTAGGAATGGAGATGCTTGCACTCATCGGGTCAACGGCCGATGAAATGACTAGGAGAATGATTCAGCAACTTTCTCATCATTGCAACAATAATGATTTCATTAGCGTTGCTTTCTTGACCCATCATTTAGAGCCTTCAATGAATCAATCAAGCCAAGAAACAACATTTTCAGCTCTTAAATTTCGTGAGATTGAGAAATTCGTGGATGCCGTGATCTTGATACCCATTCAAGTATCCCCAGGTAACAAAACTGACATTACTCACTTTAATCACGATGATGAACTTAGCCCCACGGTCATTAATCCACTTGTTGACTTCATCGCTGCAATGATGGAGTTTTTTAACACGCTCACATCCATTAATGGAGAGAATGAATGGTTTTTTATGCTCAAGCAAGGAAGACGATTCGGAGCAATCACCGTGAAAGGTGACGCCGCCAAGAAAAACTTCTTACAAGACTTAAAGAAACAGTTTCAATCCCAATTAAAACGGCAAATCACATCCTCAACGACAAAAGATCCAAAATTCTGTTACCTATTAATCAAAGGAGGAATTGACTTTTCCTTTCCAGTAATCGAGGGAATCATTCAAGTGACAAGTTCTGCGCTGCATCCAGACTGCAGCTTGGAGTGGACAGCATCGATTGATGAAAAAATCCAACCATCAACTTCCTTTCAAGTTCATCTATTTTTCAACGTTTAATGACAGTCAATGAATACAGCAGCACGACAAGTTCGTTCGCTGAGACAGTTAGGCCTTCATTACCACGAGATGAGATTAAAAATGACCATCTAGACAGAAAAGATTCCAACTCAACTATCTTCAAGAGAGACGGTTCTTCCGTAGAAACTCTCTCAAAGATTTCAAGCTCACGCCAAGATGTTCACACACGATACGTTGTGCCACGTGAAGACGGTAATTGAGACAAGCTAAATAGACTGCACACGCAACAAGCGTCTTGGAAAGATGCCGAGGATGTTCTTCGAGCCAGCGTGCAATGATATCGCGTGCCATGACAACTACATCTTCAGGAAGGGACAAGGTAAACTGCATCTTTTGTAGCAATAAAGCACATTCTTCTCGTCTCTCGAGGAGAAGAAAATCTTTTCTTCTTGCCATACCACTTTCCCACGAACATTTCAAGCGATTAGTCAACCATCTTTCACTAACATCACTACCACCATTCAATACATTACAAGAGGGACCACTCTAAAAGTATGACAAAACCAACACTGACCGATTTCTAAAAGACAAGACTACCATTTAAAAAAACTCTTCGTGATTACGTGAACTACAAGATCTTGAAATGAAACCATAATACACGTTTGGTGATTTTTTTATCGGATGGCCAATGACACAAATGCGGGATTTTGCGACATCTTATCAAAGAATAGGATGACTCGACAGACCTTACCTTGTCCCCCTTCACCATCTTCAAGGTAGTTTCAATCGTTTTTTCCGAATTTTTCCGAATCAATTCTTTTTTCCTTGGTTAAACCTAATTTCATCATGAATAAGGATACAGGAACGTGAAAGAAATTGAATAAATTAAAAAAATGACAGTGTTCATTTCCTTCGTTCTTGAACACGAAAGCATTTCACGAAAAAAGACATTGTTAGGATATCAATGATGAAGAAACTTGGTCAATTGAAACCATTTTATATTGTGATCATGAAGTAATCATTGAAGCATTTATCACACTCATAAATGGACCAGGACTCAAGGAAATGTGATGAAGATGAACAAACTTCTCGAGGAAAAGGACAGCCAACTGTATGTTTTCTATGATTTGATGAAATACAAGATACAGGACATCTTGTTAGTATCACCATTGTATGATGCCTACATTCTCGAAGAAGATGGTTTAAGCTTGTTATCCGAACAGATTTTTGCAGAATATGAAAAATTAAAGCTCAGCTTGCCACCTCGCATCACCAGGGTAAATTCTGGAAAGAAAGCCCTCCGACTGATGAAGCAACGTCATTTTGACTTGGTCATCACGACACGCCGTCTCGGTGACATATCACTGGAGGAATTTGCACGAAGCGCCAAGATGATCACCATCGATGCGCCAATCGTGCTATTATTAACGAATCATGCTGATCTCGCATCCTTGGAGGAGTCAAAAACATTAAAAACCATCGATGACATTTTCGTATGGAATGGCAGTCCTAGCATCTTTTTGGCCATCATCAAGTTAATTGAAGACCGCATGAACGTGAAAAATGACACCTTGATGGGGTTCGTTCGTGTCATTCTAGTGGTAGAAGATAACATTCAATATTATTCCTTGTATCTTCCTCTCTTATATGAAGAAATCATGAAACAAGGAAGAAAGCTAATTGAATCAGAACGAAACGAGAATCAGCGACTCCTCAAGATGCGAGGTCGTCCCAAGGTGTTGTTAGCACGGAATTATGAAGATGCCATCCACATTTATCGCAATTATAAGGATTATCTTCTCGGAGTCATCACCGACGTGGGGTTTCCAAGGAATGGCAAGAAAGATTTCATGGCTGGATTCTCTTTGATTCAAGAAATCAAGGCAATGAACCCACATCTTCCCATTCTCGTGAATTCAACCAATCCCAAGAATGAAGAAATTGCTCGACAATACGGAGTAAAGTTCGTTTACAAGTTATCGAAAAAATTTATCCATTACATCCGTGATTTCATCAAAAACGATCTAGGATTTGGAGATTTCACGTTTCGATTACCTAATGGTGACGTAATGGGCACGGCACATGATGTAGATGAGCTTATGATGAAATTACAAGAGCTCCCAGACGAGGTATTCATTTTTCATCTCAAGTACATGCATTTCGTGAATTGGCTTTTAGCACGAGGTGAATACGATTTGGCAGCTTGTTTTCGGAGATACCAGCGCATCGCATCTGAAAATGTGAAACTCGTCCGAAAGCTGCTCCTCGAAGAATACCAGCTGATCAAGAAGAAGCGATACGAGGGAATCATCACAAGTTTCAGGAGGGGCAAGTTTGATCCGAGCATCCCCTTCGTGAAGATCGGAACTGGTTCGATAGGAGGAAAAGCTCGAGGTATTTCCTTCATGCAACACGTTCTCAGCAAGGCTAAATTACAAGCAAAACACGAAAATACTCTTATTTACGTTCCCAATACCATCGTAATTGCCACGAGTTACTTTGACGAGTTTCTGGAAAATAATGGT
>JAJRXH010000048.1 GCA_024276395.1 archaeon | reverse complement strand
TTTGCATCTTCCTCGAGTTTTGCCTTGTCATCTCCCAGATGAACGGCTGCCACGAATGTATTTCTCTTGTCTGCCAATTCTCGTGCAGCAGCTAAAATTTCAAAAGATACCGGAACGATTTCTTCTTGATACGTTTCAATAAAAGTATACACGCCTTCCGCTTGTTCTACTTGAGGGAGATTAATGACTTCATACCCTTCTGGGACAGTTCTTTCCTCATTCTTGTTGTTGCTATCACTACTCATTTTTAACGCTCTCCTTTCGCTTCCTCTTTCACGATGTCGTGCTAATGGTCTCATCCAACATTTCTATGAGCGAAGAGACCTTTTCTTCGCCAGTATTCCCTTCAGCTATCCTACAAGGAGGACGCTCAATGGTAACATTCTTAACTCTTGAAACAATCGTGGGAGAACCCATGAGGCCAGCTTCTTCAGGTAATAGCCCAATATCATCGATGTTGAACCAGCGTATCTTGTATTTCTTAGCGCGAATTGCATGTCGCAATGAGGCGCCGCGAGGGACGTTGGCATCCTTTCGAATGGTCATTAATACTGGATATGGTGCTTCAACTACTTGATAGCCTTTTTCAACGATTCTTTTGGCCCTCACCCCGGAAGATAAGGGTTCAACCTCGGTCACGTAAGTAACTTGATGTAAACCCAAGCGTTCAGCAACTTGTGGACCAACATGACCGGTATCGCCATCGATTGTCTGAATGCCTGCAAAGATCACGTCAAATTTCCCTTGTTCTTGTTCAATCTTTCGTATGGTTAACTCTAATGCCCTTGCCGTGGCCCAGGTATCAGAACCTGCCAAGCGGCGGTCTGTTAACAAATATGCATCATCAACTCCCATGGACAAGGCTTCACGCAGTGACTGTTCAAAACTCGGAGGTCCCATCGAAAGAACCGCAACGGTCCCCCCTGTTTTTTCCTTGAATTGAAGAGCTGCCTCTAATGCCCTCTTACAATACGGATTAATTATTGAAGGTGCCCCAGTTCTATCCATCAATCCTTCTTTCGTGGTTCTCATCGCTTTGGGGAGTGGAACTTGCTTGATTAATACCAATATCCTCATGTTTACACGCTCCCGAGTAAATTAGATGTTCTAAGTGACATCAACCGAATTGATATTTCACACCAAATCCACCATGTGGATTGGACCATTTTACTGAACCTTGGTCACATAAAAGAAAACACGTGCCACATTCGACGCAATCTTCATACCTAAATACCATTTTACCCTCTATTATCTCATAGCATTGAGCTGGACAGCCTGCAATGCAACGACGATGTGGACAGCGTTCGCAGATTTCTGGGTCAATGGTAATGTGTGCATTTTCTTCCGCGTCGGTTTCATATTCAATGGTACCTAATTTTGACTTCACATCAATTTTTATTTCAATCCAATCTTGAATTGATTCCATCATCATCATCACGCTCAACACTCATTCACCCACAAGCTGTATCTTTTTTCATCTAAAGGTTTCTAAATGCCAAACCATCCATCATTAACCTAAAAATGCTTACTTTTTCGTCTCGACGTCTTCGATTAAAAATCTTCCATGACTTTTGTTTTGGCTCACCAGTTTCCGTCATCATATCCTTGAATGCCCCAGTAACAATTCTCGCGTATTCATTATATAATCGGGGATTCTTCGCAATTTTATGGATGTTCTTGAAACTCTTGAAATTCTTGAGCACGTAAGACTGCTTAAGTTTGCCTTCATACAGTTGAAGGGTACGTTTAGTGAACTCCTCTTGTTTTCTAGCTTCAATGATAGTATCAGCTGCCAAAATCCCCGAGGTGATGGCATAGTTTATGCCTTGGATGACCAAACCATTAACGAACACGAAACCAGCGGCATCACCAACTACCAAGACTCCATCATCATATAGGCGTGAAAGCATGTGATAACCTCCCTCTGGCACTAATCGTGCACTATATTCCGCGATCTCTGCATCCTTGATCAAGGGTTGAATATACGGATGTCGCTTGAAGTATTCAAGAACCTTGTAGGAAGGGAAATCTGGGTCATTTAATGTTTCTGCATGAATGACCACTCCGATAGATAAAGTTTCTCGATTGGTATACAAGAACCCTCCACCATGGACATCCTTGGGTAGTTCTGCCAATGCAAATTCACTCGCCACGCCTTCATGATGATTGACGTTAAAACGTTCTTCAATGACATCCGAGGGAACTCGAAGCACTTCCTTGACACCCACTCCATAATGTTCTCTTTTCATTTCTTTTCTCAATCCAGCAGCAAGTGACAATCGTGAATTAACACCATCAGCCAGGATGACGACATCCGACTTAAATTCATCGCCATTTTGTAGAATGCCAATGATGCGACCCTTTTTATCTCTGAGAACGTCATCAACACGAATTCCATCAAACACTTGAGCTCCTACTTTTTCTGCCTTCCTAGAAAGCCAATTCACGAATCCAGAAAATAAAACACTCACCGCATTAGGAGGAGCATCATCTCTTACCCAATCTGGATAGAAAAATTCCATGACAAAGCCATCTTCACGAGTCAAAAAACCAAATTTTTTCTTGACTATTTTACGCTCGATCGGTGCTTCTTTCCACCATTCGGGAATGATTCGAGCCAGTTCATTTCCCCATAGCACTCCTCCCGATAAATTTTTTGAACCGATTGGTCTTCCTCGGTCAATTAACGCCACATTCAACTCTGGATTTTCTTGCATCAAGCGGATGGCCGCGGAGCTTCCCGCGGGGCCAGCACCGACTATCATGACATCAAATTTTTCCATTTCACTCATCACGCACACCTTGGTGGGATCATCCTCATGTTCACCACCTTCGGTAGAGTTTCAAAAAAGTTATGTTAAACCCCAAGAATTCTCTGATGTTCCCTTGAATCATCAAAAAATGGACAAGAAAAGAGATGATAATGAGGATAAAACGCAGAATTCCAGATTATTTTCAGTTGTTAGAAAGGATGAATCTCTCATTCAACCTCTCTTCACTTGATCATTGACTATCTTTACCTTTTTCAAGGAACAAGAACGTGAAAACTTCCCGTGAATTGAAAATCTCTACCAATAAGGAAATCAAAAAAAGGAGAAAACAAAAAAAAGAAAGAGTCACTTTTCAAAATGACGCCAAGGTACCTTTTTCTTTCGCCTTGTTAATTGAAAAGGAAAAAAGACGAATTCCTATTGCAGGAAGAATGATACCAGAGAACACGACTATTGGAAGCTCCATTGTCCAAGACATCAATTCAGTCGCTTCAATCATTCCACTCATCACGTTCCGAAAAAGATCGACACCATAAGATAATGGTATCATGCGCGAAAGCATTAACACGGACTCTGGGAGAACACTGAAAGGAAAGCCCATGGCACAAACGATGAGAAGGCCAATTTGCAAGAAATTGATGACCAACGTGGTACCTTGCTTCATGTGCACCGCCAATGCGGCTATCGTGGAAGATATTCCAAAAATGATGCCATACGTAAAAATAAGCACCAGCACTCCTAGAACAATATTTTCGGTGGGAATGGTACCAATGGTCAGGCTAATGATAACGAAACTTAACGCTGATGCTGAAAGAGTCCATATCATGTTCGTAAGAATGGGAGCAATTAACAAGATCCAATAACGCGTTGGGGCGAGAAAATGTGATTCTAACACCCCAGTCAACTGTTTTTCATTCACTGAATATCCAATAACCCACAAAGCATCACTAAATAGCAGAAAGATGGTCATCGAATAGAAGACGGTACCACTGAATCGGGAAAGAGAGGCCGTTGAACCTGTACTCGAATCAATGAATGCCACCATTCCAAGAATGATAATCGTATAAATAAGAACAACTTGAAGCATGCCCGAAATGAGACTAGTCTTATAACGAGTGAGTAATTGAAACTCACGATAAGCCATCTCCTTCAAGTCAACAAGATCTTGCAAAAAATCCCGTAAAAAACTTCGTTTAAATGAGGAAGTCGTTCCATCTTGTTCTCTACTACTAATAAGCCCCAATTCCTTCATTACGTTTAAGCCTCCTTTCCATATAAGAAAATAACGTCATTCCTAACAAGGTAAAGCCAGCAGCCATAAACATCATGGCCGTGAAATCTGCCATTGGACTACCTAAAAACCACGGAGTACCTAAAATACTGGCCCTCGTGCCATTTAATTGCCAAGTAGGGGGAAATAGCAAGGCTATGATCTGGAGAACTGCTGGTAACAAGGTGATTGGATAGAAAATACCAACAAGAAACAAGATGACCCATTGCAAGAGATTAATGAGACTACCAGGTTGTTTCACGTGTAGGATGAGCGAACCAAATAACATCGCCAACCCAAACGTGGGAATCATACCACCAACATAAAAAACTAACACCAATGGCGCTCTATTAATGATGAGTGAAGCATCTATTCCAAAGAGTAACACCGTGATGGCAAGACTAGAAAAAAATACGACAGTTTCACGGAATACAATGTAAAAACTTGTTCCCAGGAGTATGAGTAACTGAGATGTCGGAGTCAGAAACATGGATTCTAGAGTGCCCGTGACCATTTCGCGACGAATCCAATTTCCAAAGAACCATAACGCCGTCGAAATACTACCCAGGGTAATCGAACCTAACACGAGATATAGGCGGTAATT
>JAJRXH010000705.1 GCA_024276395.1 archaeon | reverse complement strand
GCCATCGTGCGTTATACAACGTGGCTTACCGAGTGGCACCAGTCGTCGTAGCAGAATCTCATCCAGATAAAAGAAAGCACGTGCAATTCACCTTTATGCTACAACAACTATCAAAAAAAATCGATATCTATCTTGAAAAAATACTCACTGCTAAAGATCCAGCGAAAGCTCACCAAACATTGCAAGAACTACCAGGCATTGGCTCTTTCCTTGCCTATGAGATATGGACTGACTTGTCATACTTCCCGTGGTTTCCATGGACCGACGACGAATTTGTCGTGGTTGGACCCGGGGCTGCCGCTGGATTGGCCATCATTTTTGGTCGTCATCCATCCTTTTACGTGAATCAGAAGGGTGTTGACCAATGTCTCTGGCTAAGAGAGGTTCAAGAAGAATGGCTTCCAGATCTCTCAGAAGAGAAGTGGAACATGTTGTGGCACGACATCACCTTTTCCAAATCGTCACGATATCCGTGGTTATCCCTACGGAACATCGAGCATTCTCTATGCGAGTTCAGAAAATATTGGAGCATCAAGCACGGAACTGGAAGACGAAGAGTTTATAGGCCAAAAAAGAAAGAATTACCTAGAGAGGTAATCAGCAATTGAGGTGTTCAGCAATTAATGGCGGTAAAAGACCAAAGTAGAGAATAAAGGGTTTTTGCTGAAACAGTATCAATCATTGTGGTTCAAGCTCTACAATCGGAAGTTTTTCCTTATCTCGCTGAAATCGACCTTATCTAGGGGATGCTTTTTCGAATCCTATCCGAATAAAGTTTTAGCTGCACGCTTTCTTTTGATCAAGTAATTTTTGAGAATGGTTTCCTTGATGTCGTTATCTTCAATGAGCCTTGGTTTCACGACGATGGTACGAAAGCCCAGCTGTATTTTCACTTCATCTAGTTGGGCTAGCATGTTCTTGAGCCATTGGTTCTTTTTTCCTCTACTAGGAAACATGTATATTTTGTCGTCGTGCTTGAAATATTCAATAGGCACTCGAATTGTTTTTCCAGTTTGTCTTCCCTTGACAATCAAGGGAAGAAATATTCTGCCACAATTCAAGTAAAGAAAGATGAATGACCTTCATATCCTGCAATGAGATCGCCAAAAAAGTTAATGAAGAAGCTCTCCAATCACGAATTTCCGATTCTTTTTAGTGAGCTAACTTGTTCAAACAGCTGCATCAATGAGTTAGTTTGTTGATTTTCGTGCTTGCTTGGCATGCTTGTATAAGTTAATGACAGGTATTTCATTCATTTCTGCCTCGGCAAGAATGTACTCAATCACTGGATCTTCTGAAAATTCCTGTTTGTCGTGCCAAATGATCATTAAGTCACATTCATTTAGGATTTCTTGTAAAGAATGAATCAAGGATAGTTCTAGGCCAAATCCATCACACAAGTCATTATCAATGAGATGAGTTGCATAAGAGTCGTCTTTTTCGAGTTGAAAGATTCTAAACGGAATTTCCTTGGCTAGTGCCTTGGTTAAGACGATTTTACCAAAACCACGTCTTTTCAATGGTATGGAAAGTCGTATTCGATCCTTGGGAACTTTCAATTCCTTTATCAAGTAATCAAACAATAGATCAAGTGAATTCCACATCAGTTTCTTGTTCATCATGGTAAAAGGTCCATGAAAGCCAATCACGAGAACGTCTTCATCTAATAGGTCAAAATCAAGAATGAGCCCCTCTTCTGGATCAAAACGAATGGGATCCACGTGTCGCGTGATGGATATGTCATGCCACTTTTCCGGGGGTATCACTTTCAATGATTCCGTGAGCGCCTCCAACAGGTCATCACATTGAGCTATCTTCTCTAATATTTCGGTACCATCGCGCTCCGTGTTAAACAACCGTTCAATTTCATCCCAAATCTGTCCAAAATCATCATTGGGTGACTCATCATCTAGTGGGGGCATGTGATGTTTTCACTCCAGAATTCCAACTCGTGTGTGAGCTGTTGGAACTTCTTTAAAAACCATTCTAAAACAGTTACGTCTAACTGGGATCATTGCCGAAATTGGAAGATATATTTTAAAGATAAACGGTTTTAAAGTAGCAATGAGAGTTATTCAGTTATCCCGTGGTGTAACGGAATGTAATCTCGAGGAGCAGCTGGTGGACGACCACCGCCAGACTCGCGCGAAAGATGGTCTCGGGCACGCGTCGTGTCATCGTTTTCAGCTGTCATACCACCCGCAGTGGGACGGCATGAATCATCTTCCAGGCGTTCACCAGGGCAGGTCCTAATACAGTAAGGCACTTTTTTGGCGAGTGCTGATTCGAAGCAGCCGATGCTTTCATTCCTTGCCGCATATCTTGGAGACAACTGATACTTTTACATCATGAGGAAACGGACCGGTTAGTGGTGATGATCATGCTCTTGCGGTGAAAGAAAGTCCGAAAATGGTTACGCATCGAGTCACGTGTTCGTCTCCTGAAAATCATCCCTGATTAGCTGGTAAAACGCCTTGTTGAGGCCTATCACCTTGATGAGAAGAATGCACGAAAGCTCACGTTCGTCACGTTTCTCCGTTTATGGTACTGGCGCTCACGCTGCAGAATGCTAACCCTCATCCTCAAAGTTCGTTATTTCTCGAAATGAAGCGACAAAAAACTTGTTGATGCGCATTATTGTCGTCGTGCCTGGAATCCGTGCCGATAAAAAACAGCAAGTCAACTTCCTCGTTTTGCGATTCCTCGTCAGGACACATTATGTTTGTCATCATTGGTAAACAATCGGACATGATTCTCAAATAACGGTGTTTGGAAAACAGGGGCGACTCCTCGCTCCGATGACCCACTGGAGACGACAGTCGCGCTCACTGAGGTGTTCGATTTTATTGATCGTGATGCGTTCCAGGGGGAGAGTTATTCACTTGTCCTTGAAATATATAAAAGAATGAATACGTTTTAAAAACCTCTTATGACGGGGATAACTGAATAACTCTCTTCCACGAATAGCGTGATGGCACGCTAGATTGAAGCACAAGCCATACAAGACCAAGAGCTAATAACAATAGCAGTGATAGCGCCAGTAACGTTTAAGCTAGATCTTTCTTTCCTTCCTTTTTTCATGTGAAACTTTTAGTGTTTTTTTCACCAAGTCAGTTGAATGGACGCTTAACCTATTTTTCAGAAAAAAACTTTAGTCTTGGTCAAAAACATAAGCAAATAAAGTCGGGAGAAAATGATTAGGTAGCTCTGTTCTAGCGTGATAGGAGATTTAGCTCATGCATTCCATTCAACTAGTTTTTTCAAGACCTTGCATGAATTTAATGATTTTAGGAGATTATAAAGAGAGGTAAGTTGATAAAAACTTGAAAGGTTTCAGGTAGGAAAAAGGATGAGTCAGTTAATGACAGTTGGAGATGATCATGATGCCAGTTATTAGTTACCAACTGATGCAAAAAATTCAGCGATTCGAACAATTTCCGTTAACTTTAGAAAAAACAGACGCTAGTTTCCGTTACATTTCCCTTTCTATGATTTGGAGCGCCCTACTCTTAACTCTTGCATCACTTGTGGTGATTTTCTTGTTTTTGCTTCTAACGATTCGTGCATTGAAGAGACAAGGCCAACTAAGTCGATTTTCTACCATTCTTCCTAACCTTACAATGATTTTTGGTATGATGCTCATGGGGTTACAATGGACCATTAATTATCTCGTGTTAATTTTCACGGACAAGATGCATTGTTATGGTTGTTATTTTGGTCAATTTTATGTTTATTCATTTGGATTGACGATTTTTCTCATTGGCTGGCTTGTGCACGTGCAGCATTATCTCATCAAGCCCCAAGGGAATGTTAGACATCCGAAGCTAAATGGCTTCTTGTACTTATCAATTTTCGCGTTGAGTGCGATCGTCATCTCATATTTTGCATTTCCTTCATTACGCCCATCTTTCATCTCATTATCATCTGGAATTACTAGTTTCGTCATCTTTTCTTTCAATGTCATCGTGCTCATCATTGCCACGAGTGACCTACGTCATGCGCCACGTTCCATTGCCATTAGACGTCTTCGGTTGAAAGCACTCATCTTTCAAGCCTTAATCTTTTTCATCATGTTTCTCGTAGGATTGATCTATGCCATACTTCTCACGGCGAAAGCGCATTTCTACCTGAACGTGTATGCCGTGCTTGTCCTTCCCATCTTGAGTAATCGTGGGTTGATTTTTGCCATCATCTTTAACCTTCTCATCTACTGGACAGTATTTCCACATGATGCCTTTATCATCCAAGAGGGATTTCACGCCACGAAATTACCGTTCTTTCTGGATCATCCACGGAAATTAATTGTCACTCAAAATGGATTCTCTTTGTTATCCCCTACCGTGAATGAAAAAGTAGGATTTACTCCATCACGACCTCCTGATACCTTCCCAGGAAAGCTCTCCCAATCACGTGATGAAAAAATCTACTTATGGATATCCGATGTCCTCACACCATGGGCAATTCAATGGCAGGAAATGAATGCTAAAGCTCCACAACTTGCTTCAAATGGTGCAAAAATATATTTTCTACCATTGATGCTATCTGGTAGTTCTCATGCTGAAATGGATCTCAATTCTAAGAGAAATGACAAAAATGATGTCAATTCTTCCTCTGATAGAGTACTAAAATCGACTCAAGACTATAGTATCCTTCTCACACCAGAAAATTGGTACCAGGAATTATTTCTCACGCTTAGAAATGTTCTAATCGAAATTAAATCAACTTGTAAGGAAAATGAACCCCTCTCAATCATTGTCTCTGGATTCATGACAATTCCTTTAATCATCACTATACAGCTGCTTCTTGATGAAAATTCTGATCTTTTAACTAATTTAGAATCCTTGCAATTGATCTCTCCAGCCACGCCTTCCGTAATTCGTCGCATTCACTGCAAGCTCTTTTCTTGGGGCCGACGATATAGACCTCGAGGGTTCATTTATCATGATTTCATCACCATGATGACCAATGATTCAGCATGCAAGAGCACGCTGCTGAGTCACCTTGAAACTATCGGCAAGAAATGCTTGCTAAGTTTCTTTCAAGATTTGAATGATTTATGTAACTGGTTTCCACCTTTAGGGATGGAACAGTCGAATGAAATCTTCACGATCCGACGAAAGGTTACTAGCATCATTATGGGACAAGCTTGCCCGTTCTTAAAAGATCATCGGCGAGACTTATTAACTTATTTCTCCAATCAGACCATTGTTTTCTTGCAAGGAGGACATCTTTTCCTGGATAATGGGAGTACATTATTAGAACAAGTCATTCCTCATGATAGGAATATTTTTCGAAAGAATGTCACAATTGATCTTGTTAAAGCCTAAAAACAAACCATATATCTGCTTACTTTCAGGTGCTTGAACATCAACTAATCATCATACATTAGATTGCTGAATTTAACTGCGGAATAGAAAAAAATGATGTCTGAATGCCTTAAAGAAGGAAAATCTTTCTTACTAAGCCATTCTCTTCGTGAAATGAAATGTTATCCAGGGAAATTTTCGTGAACGAAACTGTAATTTATATCCACGCTCTTCCAAGTAAGACATCATCATCTGGTGTCGGTGAAACTGTGCTTGAAAGCCTTTTGTAAAAATTCTAGTCAATACTCCAATTGGTGCGTGAATTCCTATCACGATGGAATTATCTGTAGGTAGCGTGATGTAAATGTCTCTTGGATTTAAAGACGTTGTCTTTTCAAGGATTCCCTTGGCATTGGGATGACAACAGAGCACGCGATGAAGAATGACACTCTGTACCGGCTCTTCAACCCGCAACTCGATTTCAATGAAACTGCCTGCAACGAACGTAGCACGGTCAGAAAGCTGTAATTCATCTGCAAGAGCAGTTGCCCTTGCTATGGCATCTTCGGAGAGATCGACTCCTATTGTTTTTGAAGCCCCTTTTTTGAGAAGTTCAACACAGACAACGCCCGAACCACATCCCACATCAACGTGGATGCCATCTTTGATGGATTCTTGGCTTGCTATGAGATCGACAATGAGCTTGGCTGTAGAGGTCAGCCCCTTCTCCTTGTATTTTTTTTCTTGACGTTCGGCTTCTTTTCCAAACATTTTCTTTGCAGCTTGTTCATGTTTTTTTATTTTAGAGTCTTTTTTAGCTTGTAAGTTTTTAGTGACGCTAGTCATTTTTTTCCCCTATTCATACTTTCTTGATAGCATTTAATTCTAAGTAAAGGATTCAAGCTTCTTGCCGCTAAAGCCATCATTAAAGTAGTGAAAGAAGTTCTTCGAGACTCGTTATCTTCTCACACTTTTTATTTAGTGCTGGATTTTTGGTTGTTTTTTCGTTAGTAATCCGATTAGCGAGTATTGGCGTGATGCCAACTGATTTTTGGACCACTACATCCCATCTTGGATCATCACCGATGAAAAGACAATTATCTGGAGCCATCTAAAGTTCGTGAAGAGCAAACTCGAAGATCTGCTTGGCTGGTTTTCTCCATCCTACATCACGACAAAACACGATGAGATCAAAATATTTGATCAATTTAAGTTCTTTCAAGTGTTCTCTCTATGATATTGCTGGACTTCCCCAATGCGTGTTGGAGACAAAAGCCCGCTTGAAATCTTGGGAATCTATTACCTCTAAAATTGAGTAAGTCTTTTCATAACAACGGGCCCTGGAAAAATCGGTCTAAGAAAACACTTACAACTCTCCATCATTAATTCATCACTACTTTATAGTCTTTCTAACTGAAATATTCGTTTTAATCCCCTTCCAGTGGACTAACTCGGTAGTCAGAGTTCACATGTCCTCGAACTTTACTCGTTCCTATGTTTTTCTTGAAATCTCCCGAAAAATTAATTTTGAATCGAGAAATGAGTGAACATCAATGATTGATTGCTTTAAGATGTTTTGAAACTCATACCGTTCGAAATAATGAATGAGCGTATTTCTTCCTAGATCAAATAGTAGGGGATTTTCCATCAAGATACACCAATGACGGTTCTTTCACAACTAAATTCAGGCATCGTCTCTGCAGGTACTTGATAATCACCCTACATGATTTCATTCTTCACACTCTTGATTATAAAAATATCTATTTTGGCAGTGAAAGGAAATAAGCACCTTTTTTGAAGTAACCTTGAAAAAAATATCGGCTTTAAGAAATGAGACATCTCAAATCTATTTTGAACATATCTCTTGTAGATATATGTTCTCCAAGTGATGAAAAAATATGACGCGATGATTGTTCATAAAATGATATAAAAGAGTACACTTTATCTGTTCATGAGGTTGTGAACGTACGTGTTATCATTTCCTTATTTTTTTGGGAGAGGTATCTTGAGGTGATGAAACACGATGAACAACAAGACAAAAACGCTAACGCTGAGTATCATAACTGCCTTGCTGCTGGTGTTGGCCCTAACATCAGCATCCATCGTGAATGCTGCAACTAACTATACCTTGAATGACAATAGCAATGATGTCATTACCTTTACCTTGAACAATGGAGTTCCAACATCTTATAGCATTGTCTCAGAGGGCAGCGTTGATTTGACTAGTGCCTCTATTTCCTTCAGTCTAACAAGTTCAACGAATAGCACCATATCCATAACTTTCAGTGGAACTCCTTCAGTTGATGAGTACCACTATTATTGGGTGTGGGTTTCGGGTGCTGGCTATATGGCTGATAATAACACGCATTATCTTGGCTTCCTCATTTACGTCAGCATCACGGGCATGACGGATGATCCAGGGGCGAATCTCATGCTATTTCATGGCCTTTACTCGATTGACAATCCAGATCAAGTAGATTATCTTTATTTTGGCGTGGTAAATAAAAAAATCACCTATCTGGTTGATGGATCTACCTTGACTCTCAGCTTCAACATTACTGGTCTCATCGAGAATCTGAATTTTCTTCAATTGTGGGAAACGGTTACAGACATTGATCTGAGCCAAAATAACCCCTTCCAGACACAATACAGCGTGGATGCAGGATTCATGGCATATGCATACAAGACAAACGTAGCTAATCAGGCCTATGATGCCCAATCTGGCACCTATTGGTGGGATTTCATGCCAGATGATCAATCATCCAATTTCATTCCAATTTCTGGAGACAATGCATCGGGTGGTTCTGGAGAAGATCAAGGAGAGTCTTCCATTACCGATTCTAACTCAGATCTTAATGAAACAGATGGTGGTGGTAGTTTACCAACTCCAGGATTTGAAGTAATCGAATTCTTGGCTTTTGGAT
>JAJRXH010000704.1 GCA_024276395.1 archaeon | reverse complement strand
CAGCCATTGCTGATGCTGGTGACTATGATGGACCAGCCATCAAGGATTCTATTTACAAGTTAACTGGTGGAGATGGGTTCCTCGGTGCTACTGGAGTCAAAAAATTTAACTGTGCTGGTGATCCCATTGTCCAGCCATACAAGTATTGGAAGGCAGATAATGGCAAGTTAACCGCTGAAGAAGTTGTCGTCTTTGATTCTGGTGAATCTCCATGTGTTACCGCTGGTGAAGGTGGCGGCAGCGAAAGTGGTGCTTTCCCAGGGTTCGAGCTTCTGGCAGTGTTACCAATGCTCCTTCTTGGGGCCTCTAGTGCATTGTTATTCAAAAGAAGACGAAGGCATGAATGAGGCAACATTGAGACCCATTCTGGATCTACTTTCTTGTTTTTTCCTTTTTTATTTTTTGAAGAGAAATATTTTTCCACAGAACCAGTATTCTATTCTCGAAGGAAAAAGGAATAAAATCTTTGATAAAGATTATATCAATGACATTAAAATGGAATGGTACAAAGACCACGATAAGAACGTATGAAGACGATAAAATATCTTCAAGTATGACACAAACATCATTCGATACCAAGAGAAGCAATCAAGTGAGGTAAGCAAAATGAGGGATTTCGTGATCATTGGAATGATCTTTACATTTATCACATCCTTATTCTACCTATATTGGCCCACTTATTATACTAATCCGGCTTTTTATCCTGAACTAGGGTTCATTGCATTCATCATCAGTCAACTCTTTTTCATCATTGCTGGTGTCTTAGCAAGGATGAGAGAAAAAGAGGAAAAAGGGTTATTATTGGGCTTATTCGTGATTCTTACAGGCCTCATGTACTATGGCAGTTTTTTCTTGAATGAATTCGTGAAAATCTTGAGAAATGACCCACAAGTATCTGGTTTCATTCCTCTAACCATTAACATCCTCGGCTTCAATTTTGAATACTTGAACCTAACTTTTGTTGTTGGCTTAATTATTATCATGATTAATTTCACGGGTCTCACGAAAATCGATGATTATCTCTCCGAGAAACTAGAAAATTTGAAAACACGCCACGTACGGCCAGAAGTTTCTATCTCTGTAATTTTCACGGTACTTTTGGTGAATGTCATCGGAATCGTTCTGTTCTTTCTCGACGACTTACTACAGTTCTCACTCCCTTTCGTCCTTATCATCATCTTGACGGGGGTAACGGGTGGATTTCTGGCAATATTACTCATCATTCAACTCATTAAAATTGGTTTTGCTGGCATTGATCCACAAAAGCTTAACGTGAGGAGAGATAGTTTCATAGCATCCCTCACAACTCTAATTCTTAATTTAGTGGTATATGAAATGATTTTCTTTACCTTTGGATCAAACACTCCCGAGGGTGAACCATTTTATTGGTTAACACGTGAAATCATCGTCAATTCGTTGTTTACTGGAATGATTTACTTGCAAGTCGCCTTGGGAATCACCCTAATTTATAAAATTCTCAAGTTTGCCAATTTTGCTCAAGCAGAACTCGTGACATTTGGCGCCTATATGGGTTTCATCCTCGGTTTCCTAGGAAATGACCAAAATCTTTGGAGTGTTTTCAGCTTTCTAGGAGAATCTTTTCAATGGATCCCAATCCTCATAATGTTAATTGCATTTGCTTTCATTCTCACGGCTATTTTCGGGTTGATCTTGGACAAAGTTTTCTTTTACCCCTTAAGGAAACACGATGCACCACCAGTTGCCTTGATGATTGCTTCGTTTGGTATTGGTCTCGCCTTTAGAGAAATTTTCAGGCAGACT
>JAJRXH010000703.1 GCA_024276395.1 archaeon | reverse complement strand
TGAGTTTTTCTTCTTTTTCCCCTTGTTTTTTGCTCATCTTTCATCAATCAGTGTTTTTTTATTTTTTCGTAAATCGGCTAGTAATGATGATGATGACACCGATGATCGTGATTGCTACCATCGTGAAAGGTGCCAAATTGGTTAAGTCTGAGACTGGTGGTGGAATGATTACGATTCTTTCATCCTGGGGAATCGTCATTTCCAATGTGATGGAAGAAAATTGGTGATTTAATGTTTGACTATTGACGATATCATAGCTTTCGTACAGCGTTGACATGATGAAGCTCATTCCCATCGTGCGAAAGGTCGATCGAAGCACTTGAGGATTCCAAGTGCGATTTAAAAGATAAGTTAACGGTTTAATCATTGATGAGAACAGCTGAATGTTTGATGTCTGCTGCTTTGTCACGTGTCTTTCCCATTGGGAATCTTTTGATGCCTGTTGGTAGTAATGAGGTTGCCATGCTTGTTCATATTTGAAATGCCATGGAGCTGTCATCTTTATCAATGGTCTCGTTAGATTATAGATGGAATCTGAGTTGAAAGAAAGATTTCTGAAATCTGATATGTTTCTTTCCTTGAAGTTTTCTTCGACATTCAAGGTAAATAGATGAAAATTTTGGGCACTTTTACTTGGAAGGAAGGGTTTATTATCTAGTTCAAGATAGCTGAAGAAAGCTAAATTTTGAATTAGTGCAAGGTTGGTGACGTTTCTGTGGCTTTGAGGTGTTGTTGAATCCCATCCTTTAATCGTGATATTCTGGTTTACCGTCATCTGTATTTTATCAGCTAAAACCTCTTGTTTTTCCCTTTTTATGACAAAATTGTCCTTCACAGGACGTGATGACGGCCTCTGTGCTGTCGTTGTAGAATTGACAGAAGCATCCTCTAAGATGATGTTCGTTTTTCGAATGTTCTCTGTTGTTATTTCTTTTTTAAGAGTAAATGAGATTGTCGTTGTTATCTTTATTTCTTCGACTTTTGGTATTCTTTCTCCTTCGTTGGTATGATTTCCCGTGGTGTAGTTTGCGTTATTAATCACTAAATCTATGATCATGCCTCGATCTGTCTTGGTAGATGTTATCATGCTTGATTGATTAAAGGTTAGAATGACTGATTTGATGATGCGGTCAAATTCATTGACGGTTTGATTTTGTTTCATTTTCTCTGGTGGTAAAATTTGAGGAATCTCTAGGATGTGGTCCTTGTTTACGTCAATAAATT
This sequence comes from archaeon, assembly GCA_024276395.1. Classification (GTDB taxonomy): domain Archaea; phylum Asgardarchaeota; class Heimdallarchaeia; order Hodarchaeales; family S146-22; genus JAJRXH01. The sequence continues at coordinate 4,072 of JAJRXH010000703.1, read as the reverse complement.
CAATGATTGCCTGATATTTTGCCAACACTCCCCATACAGCTTTTAATATTGCTTTTCTTAGAACGTAACCATCACTATCCGTGATTTCGATAATTCCAATGGGTTTTCTTAGGAAGATGAAATATCCCATTTTGGAATTCTGCTTGTTATATATTTCTGGGTCACGTGGTTGATGTCGATAAAATCCAATTTGTACATCCTTCCCCCAATAGTCAAGGATGTTAAACGGAAGCCTTTCAGTGCTATTAAATGTAGTCAAGTTAAAGTAACTAAAGAACCGTGTTTGGTCATTGTTTCTGATATTTTCTTTGATATTGTTAGAAATTGCTTTCTGTGCTATGTGTAATCCTGTAATGAGAAGAAATGAAATTAGAACAACATCCATTGTTAAGAGAAATGTTTTTCTTAGTTTCATCTTACTCATCTAATATTCATTCCACCCTGCACGATAAAGAACATTATGTTCCATGGTTGTTGAATCTCACTGGAAATGTTTCTCTAGTTTTAAGCCATGGTAATGGTGTTGTTCTACTCAAAAAACATACCAACAAATGACTGGGGTGTGTTTTGAATTAATCGATCTTTTTCTTTTTCATACCAAACTACCAATGATTCCCTCTATGACATGATAAATGGTTTCTGGCTGTTCGATTTTTGATTGCTTAAGTGCGGAGAGAAAGGCACGAGCGATGCCAAAGATGTGTTCGCTGGTAAGATAACCAATGTGACCAATTTGGTACGTTCTACTTTTTTCATTAACTAATCGAATGATGAGTTTTTGTTTCAGAAGTAATTGGTAAAATTCGCCGGGGTCGATGTTTTCTGATAGTTGAAATGTGGTGTACGTGGGGGTTAAGGGGAATTTTTCTAGATTTTCCCGCAATTTTACTATTAATTGATCTATATCGTCGCTTTCGTTATTTTTTTCCTTTTTCTTCGTTGTTGTTTCATTAGGTGTGTCATCATTACTTTTTTCTGTCTTTTTCTGTTCATCATCATTGTTTTTTCCAGTTTCTTTGTGAGTTTTTTCTGGAACATTCGAGATGCCTTTGGTTATCCGGAGGTTGAATCCCATCACGAGAAGAAGCATTCGAATGATGAAGGCGTTATGAGCTTGTAAGAGTTGATAGTCTTCTTTATTTTTGAGGATAAGCTCTAAGCTCGTGTTTAGTGCGCGAAGCTCATTAGGTGCGAACTCGAAGGATTCAGGAATGTATCCCTTGTTTAAATCCTCCGTGAGTGTTTGCCAATAATCAAGGTCCAGAGTGGGAGGAAGATCTCGTTGTTGTGCTTCAATGTCGGCAGTTAATTCCTCACTGATTGCTAGCAATCCCATTCCAGGAGCAGAGGCCAAGCCCCAATTTGAAGAAGCGACCACGACATCGAAACGATTCGTTTGGTCAATGGGAGTGGCACCGGCCGTGGTATGTGCATCTAATAGTACGAATGAATTGACAGAGTTGACGATTTTTGCTATTTCATCTACTGGTATGAGTTGATTGCTTGATTCAATGGCATGCGGTACCACTACAATCTTGTAAGGTTTTTCTTCAATTTGGGTTGCTAAATTTTCCAAAGAGGTTTTTAGTGTCTCCTTAGTTAATAGGTCAGGTAAAGGAAAGATATCAGCGCCATTACAGAAAAAAAGTAGTCTTTTCTGGAGGGAACGATGCCAAGGAGAATCTCCAATCAGTAGAATGATGTCTTCTTTCTCCACCGCATTAATCAAGGCAACATCTAGGGCATGCCTGTACGAGCCATTAATGAAGAAAAGTGAATGTTTCTTGGATCCAAAGATGTCGCTTATTTTTTCCAAGATTTGTTCGCTAGTATCCTTAATTTCGGGGGGATTGCTGAAATAAGGATTTTTTCGGAGTTCGTCCTCAACATCTGGATGATAAATAGGTTGTCCGGGTAACAATGGCAAGTTCAGCGTGTTATGAATGTTTATTGGCTTTTTGAAGAGAAGGAAACTTCCACGTAACATTTAGATATATCTCCTATTTCTTTGGTGGTTATGGCATTCTCTTTCTGGGATCTTTGATTCATGTAACTCAAGGGGCGAATTGTTCTAAAAGTTTTCTTGAGTCGCATCATTGAAAACTCAAGAAGACGAAATTTTTGACTGAACTAAGTTTTTATATTCTTCTATCAGCAAGTTTGTCCGATCATTACTTAGTGATTCAGCAATGATTCTTATTTTGGGCGATGTGTTAGATGCTCTAATGAGAACCCACCCGCCATCATCAAATTCAACTCTAACACCATCGAGCGTGTTTATTTTCAGTCCCTTTTCCTTTAAGTCTTCGATGATCCTTTTTATCACATTGAATTTTTTAGAATCGGGGCATTTTATGGTAATTCTTCTGGCATGAGATCTTGGTAATTGATCCACGAGTAGTGACAATTTTAGATTAGTCTCTGACAAGTATGTTGCTAAAACAAGAGGAATTAACACGGCATCGTCAAAGTAAAAGTACTTGGGAAAGACCATGTGTCCGGAGCTTTCTACTCCTAGAAAGACGTTCGGTAATTCCTTGGCCGCTAAAGTCATGAATGTATGTCCTACCTTGATTCGATGTACTTCAGCTAAATCTTTGAGGGCCTCTTCTAGAATAAGGGAACACTCGACGTTGGCAACAACTGTTTTTTTCTCTCCAGATTCACTTGCAGCTAGCTTGGTGATGATGGCTGCCACTTTTTCAGCATTTAGGAATCTTCCCTTGTCGTCAATGATAATTGCTCGGTCGCCGTCACCGTCAAATCCAATCCCGAAGTCCGCTTTTTGTTCGACAACTTTCTGGGCTAGTACCTGGAGTGATTCTTCAGTTGGTTCCGATGATCGATTGGGAAACGTTGGATCTGGGTTGCAATAGAGTTCATTTAGATTGAATCCTAGCAACTTGAATAATTTTGAGCTGATTAAGGAAATGGAACCGTTGCCACAATCTACAATCACGTTCAAGGTCTTGCTTAATTCAAAGTGATCTTTCATGAAACCTAAATATTCGTCGAGGCGGTGAACGTATTCGACATTTCCGACATCTTTCCAAGAGACTAATGGCGCGGCCTGTTTTTTAAACTTGAAAAAGACGTCTCTTATGGCCATGTTTCGTTCCTCAGAAAAGCCTACACCATCTCCGTGGTAAAATTTTACTCCGTTCCATTCTGGAGGTAGATGACTGGCAGTGATGAAGGCGATGGCATCTCTATGGTCAAACCATCCGGAAAACACGGAAACTCCAAATGGCAATGGTCGTGGTGAGGCGTGCACATCGATTCCCATCGAGGATAAACCAGCAATCAAGCCATTCTGAAGTGGTGCACCACTTTGCCGAATGTCTCTAGAGACGTAGACGCCTTTATTGCTAATCATTTTTTCATCCATCAGGTATTGAGCAAATGCCATTCCGATTTCGTTCATCAATTGAGGTGTAAGGGTCTGGCCATACTTGCCTCTAATGTCGTAAGCCCGAAACATGTTCCACAAGTCTTCATCATAATTGTCTTTCATCGTTTTCACTCACCGAGATGCATTACCGATTCGTCCTTTCATGGAAGACTATTTAGGGAATCCTTCAAAACTTTTTTCAATTTGGGAAATTTTGAGTTATTTGGAGGTAATGAAAATGAAAGATATCAAAAAATCACTTAGCACTCTGGGCTTATCAAAAGATCAATTGGAAATGGGAGAAGAAATTCTTGATTTGGTGGATGAGGTCTGCAAGAAAGAAATTGAGCCCTATGCGGGGGAATGTGATGAAATTGGAGCCCGATTTGAGAATGGTCAAGTCATTTATCCAGAACCTTTTCATAAGGCCATCAAGAAGATTGCGGAAATTGGTATCCTGGGATTGTCCATCCCAGAGGAGTATGATGGTCTAGGTCAGCCGACTCCCATTGTTCATGCTGTTGGTGAACGAATCGCAAGAGCGGATGCTAGTTTTTCTTTAGTTCCGATGCTGCAAGCCACGGTAGCAGACATGATTGTTGAATTTGGAAGTGATGAACTGAAAGAGAAATATCTTCCAGATATCGCTAAAGGTAAGCGCATTTGTGGTTTATTGTATAC
>JAJRXH010000702.1 GCA_024276395.1 archaeon | reverse complement strand
TCTTAACAAAAATTTCATTCCTTTCATTCCAGAAAAAGGTTCGCTAGGGGCTAGTGGTGATTTAGCTCCTCTAGCTCACATGGTTTTAGCCTTGATTGGTGAGGGTCACGTTCTCCGCAATGGTACGAAATATCCAGCTGGCAAGGCGCTTCAAGAAATTGGCTTGACGGCATTGACGTTGCAACCCAAGGAAGGCTTAGCCTTAATTAATGGCACGCAGGCAATGACTGCCCTTGGTATCATTGCTCTGAAAGAAATGGAAAACCTCATCTATCATGCAGAAATTGCCTTGTCAATGACCTTAGAAGCCTTGAATGGGATCATTAACGCTTTTTCTCCCAAGGTTTTCCAAGTGAGGAAGCACTTAGGGGCAATGGAGAGCGCAAAAACCATTCGTCTGTTGTTATCGGGAAGTAAGAGAATTCGCTCCATCACGAGCGAGCAGGATGCATATACGCTTCGTTGTTCTCCTCAGGTACATGGTGCTATCCGTGACGCGTGTCGTCACGTGCATTCCGTGTTGGAGACTGAAATTAATTCAGTAACGGACAATCCACTGATTTTTCCAGCAAGTTCCGAACTTGAGGGAGATGAGACCATTTCAGCGGGAAACTTCCATGGTGAACCGGTTGCTCTAGCACTAGATTATCTCGCTCTAGGAATTGCTGAATTGGGTAACATTTCTGAACGACGAATTGAAAGATTGATCAATCCGCACTTGAGCGGCTTAGCACCATTTCTCATCAAAAATTCAGGGTTAAACTCAGGATTCATGATTGCTCATTATACAGCAGCCGCGCTGACCTCGCAAAATCGTCAATTAGCAGTTCCTCCATCTGTCGATAACATTCCAGTGAGTGCCAGTAAGGAGGATCATGTTTCGATGGGGATGAATTCCGCTCTTCGATTGAGACAAATGGTTCGGAATCTTCAAGCGATAATTGGAATTGAATTAGCAGCAGCTGCACAAGCTCTTGATCTTCAAGGCGAATCTGCAATTAGTGAATTATCGCCAGCTTCACGACGAGTACATGAAATAATTAGGTCTCACGTTCCTTACATGGAAGAAGATATCGTGATGAGTGACGTGATTGAGAAAATGGAACAGCTCATATCACGGAAGGAAATTTTAAAGAATGTTCGTGACTTTGTCGTTCCAATTAGAATGGAAAGAAAGGATTTCGAGAATTAAGGTTGTATTTTTGTTCAATTTTCCTTTGTAGAATAGGTAGAGGTGATTGTTTATTAGAATCGACCATTTTGATCCGATCGTTGACTTTTCCGTACAAGATGTGGTTTTGTTGTCGAATGGATTGAACTAATTGAATGAGCAGTTCTCTAATTTCTAACATTTTTTGTCTTTTTCCTATTTCTTCTTGACGTGATGCGATTCTTTTTAATTTTGAGATGCAATCCCTAAGATAAGGGGATTCCACGTCAATTAGGACTAGAAGGTACGTGACTTCAAGAAGGGCAATTACTTTGATGTCATCTTCCACCTTTTCTGGAAGAATATCGAGTTTTGAAATCACGTCATTCAAGCATTGCAAGGTGTTGTTGTCCTTTTCAGAGATGGTTAACTGGAGGATCAGAAATCGGAGAGCATTTAGAAATTGCCTTGAAGGAAGAAAATTCGTTGTTATTGCTAGATAGAAATCTTGGCAAAAATGGAAGAAGGAACGTCCATCTTCTTTGTCATCCTTTTTTTCGTTAACCTTGATGTTCCTGAACATGCGCTCAAATGAGTGAAAATTTTTTAGAGAGAATTGTAGAAAAGGGTTGATGATGTAGAATCGTTGTAGTTTGCTTGGTTCTAAGATTAATTCCTGAAAGAGCATCTTCAAGAAATACAGTTGTTGTTTTTCTTGTTTTTGTAGCCGTTGTGTCTGGTTTAGCAATGTCTTTAATAGTTCTCCTGCATCGTGATATTTTCCATCATCAAGTAACCAAAAAATTCTCGTTTTTATCGCTATGACAAGACGGCGAAGCTCAGTTAACTGTCGCGCACTTTTTAGTTCTCTTGAAAAGACAGTTTCCCATTCCTTGATGGCATCATAGGATGAGTTTTTCTTGTAAAGAGCATCTCCAAGTGACAATAGTTTGTGGAATTTCATTTTGATTCACGGTATTATTATTGACGCACTAGTTAATTAAAGTCCGTTCAAATCATCGTCAATCTTTTTTTCAAGTTCATTAATTTTCATTCGTAATTGTTCTATTAATTCTTCATTCTCTAGTTGAACTAATGGATTGTTGCATTCCTTGCAAAGAAATTCGGTTTCAAACGCGTCATCGAAGGGTAATGGTTGTGAATTGCAATTTTCACACTTGTACAATAAGTTTTCTTCTTCATATTCTAGTCTTTGCTTCAAGATTTTTAGGATGGCTCGTCGTCTTTGTAGAATCATTTCTCTGAGACGTTCTCTCTCAATTTTCCACCAGTACACGAAATAGCCCGTTTCTGGATCTCTTTGTCTTCTATATCGTGCTAATGACTGGTCATTCAACTTGTATAGAGCCTTTCTGACATCCTTGATGCTCAATTCCTCATTAACGAGCTCAACGATTTTTTCATCAGTTATTTCCGCATTTTTTAGAAGAATGTCGGCAACTCTTACTGCATCCTCCCCTACTAGAGCGCTTAGGAGACCCTTAATGTCATTGCTCATTGTTCATCATCCTTTGTCAGCGTGTTGTCTTCATGTCATTTCTACGATTTCAGTCTTAAAATCTTTTTTTCAGTCCAGCATTCTGGGATCCTCTTTTTCTAACCCTCATGTCATTTCTACGATTTCAGTCTTAAAATCTTTTTTTCAGTCCAGCATTCTGGGATCCTCTTTTTCTAAGACCATGATGAATTACCCGTGCTGTTAAAATAACCGGTGCTGAGCCCTCCTTATTTCAAACCCTCCGTGCTATATATCTACTCTACCAGTTATTTAAAACTTGTAGTTCGTGTTGGATGACGCTTGTGGTGATTTTTCATTGATTTAATATTTTTCTCTTCTGTGTTGTCGATCACGTCATCACGTCGGTGATGCGTGGCTTTCAAGCATCAACATTGCGTCATCCGTGAGGCCATGGTTTCTTCACGAAAGTCGAGGATAACACACGAGCCCTCGTGGGATTACCCTGGTCACAGGTGCTTTTCTTCTTAAATTTCAAGCTCTATTCTCGTCAAGATTTATAATGTCACGATTCACCGCATTTCACTATTTTCTAATGATGGAAAACGAATAAGTGAGATCTCTTCTTTTAACTCCGCTTGAGAGATTAACTTGTTCATAGCAGATTCCACCTATTAATGAGTCTCCTCATCATCCTAGTAACAGGGTGCTTGTGCAATAGTTTGCAGAGTAATGCCATATCTGAAGTCATCACGGGTAATTTGCTGACATGTACAGTTACATCTCAGCAATCTTTGCCGTGTTACCTATTACTAAGATAGTGATGAAATCTGCGGATAGCCTGAAGAATGAAAGAGGTATCAGAACGCATTGTTCTGAAGAATTTGGAATGTATTTAAGAGAATTATGACATTTTGGTGATGTAAGCCCTCTAGACACTGATGAGAAGTTTTTCCGTGATCTCCCATAGCTTCTTTTGATGAGTTTTGTCATGAGTCTGAGGAGATGATTGGATGGGCTTTTTATTCGCAAGATATTGCCCGGTTATACCTTTTAATTCAGGTGAGACCGCGAGATGTATTGGAGTTTGGGCAGCTTTCTTTGAACTAATGAAAAAAGGTGTCATGCGCCACATGAATCCAATTATCTTGCGTGAACTGGCAATGTTTGTTCTTACAACACCAGGATGCAAGGCGTTTACCGTGATGTTTTCATCTTTCACTTGATTAGCGAGATGATACGTGAACAATAAGTTTGCAAGTTTCGTTTGCTTGTAGGCTTTCCATCCGGCATACTTGTTTTCTCCTTGGTAATATGGAAAATCGGGGTCAGTTCCGTGATGTGCCTCGGATGCCACGTTGATGATTCGTCCTTCCTTGCTCTTCTTCACTTGCGGTAAAAGCAACTTTGTGAGAAGAAAATAGGCGATGTGATTCGTGGCAAGCGTTTTTTCGATTCCTTCTTTAGTAATCACGACGGATGGTAGATATACTCCTGCATTATTAATGAGGACGTCTAATCTTTCAAATTGATCCTTAAATTGATCTCTCAATGATAATATTTCAGATTGTAATGACAAATCCGCCAAAAACAAGAATATGTTGTCATTTTTACTCTTTTTTAGGATTTCTTGATGAGCTTTTTGACCTCGTTCGGGATTCCGACAAACCATTGCAACCGTGGCTCCAAGGGAGGCAATTCCTTCAGCTGTTGCCTTTCCAATTCCAGAATTAGCACCTGTAATCAGAACAATTTTGTCTTCTACTTGCATTTAAATTCACTTCTGTTGTTTTTCATAACTAAAATAATAATGACGGAAAAAAGAGGGGTGTTTATCGGGAGATAATGTTGATGAAAGCAAGATTGGGGGCAAGCGCCAATAATAACACGTTAATGAGTAGGCCAAGCACGAATAGACCACCAGCAAGCTTGTTATGCCAGAACGCATGTGACACGTACCATAAGGGCCATACAGGATAATTAGGCGGTGGTGTTCGGGGTTTTGGCTGCATGTAAATCCTCGTTACAATGAAAAATCGGTAAATCCCTATTAGTGAGATCAGAACACCAATGCCAATCAATCCTAATAGTACCGATCCCACGACAAGCACGTAAAACGAAAACATCAAGAAGATGTTAAGCCATTTTGCGGCGTTCTCCCCAATGATTACGGGAAGCGTGTGGATTCCTTTTTTCTTGTCGGCCTCGATTTTATCCACGTGCTTGCCAATGAGCACTGTCATGACAGTAATGGCGTAGGGAAGGCTAAGAATGATGATCTCTGGTGATAGGTCACCGATGGTGACGAGATACGTGATACCGATCATGAATGGTCCCCACACGAGGAAAACGGCGAATTCTCCTAGACCTTTACTTTTGAGCCGAATTGGAGGAGCTACATAGAAGATACTGATAATGATACCTAATAATCCGATTACAAGGACTAGAGGATCAACAACAATCGTGAAATAGACGGTAATTGCTAACAAAATGAGAACGGAAATGACTATTGTCCGAGCTAAACCACTTTTTGAAATTAATCCAGAGAGAATTGGATGGGGAGCATATGCTGCTCGGACGTATTCATTGGTATCGAGTCCTGATTCCGCATCGAAATAATCATTCGCCATGTTGCTCGTGGCATGTGCTATTAGTAGTCCAATGATAACTATGAGAAAATGGATCCAATTGAAGGATGGTAGCATGTTGTTTTTCAAGGCGTATTCTAATGCTAGAAAACCTCCAATCACTCCAGAATAAAAGGTCATTGAAAAAACACATGGTCTAATGATGATGAGCCACTTGCTAATGAAATCCATTTCTTGTTCTTCACTGAGGTTGCACGTGGCAATGACTTCACGCCAATTTCTGAATTTACTTGTAAAGTTCATGTGCTAATGTCCTCCACTGATAGTTTTTGTCCGTGTCAACGATTTTCAACTGTTTATATCTCTTTTTTGATGTGAAT
>JAJRXH010000701.1 GCA_024276395.1 archaeon | reverse complement strand
TGCGTAGATAATAATTCTTGATGAGAGAATTGATGATCATTTCATCTTGAAGAAGAACTCCCTCAAGAATCAAACTCTCTTCCTTGATTAGCTCAACCCCCTCAATGAACAGAATTCGAGCAATGACAAGATCTCCAGCATCTCCATTGCCCAACGCTCGTGACGTCTTGTCAGAGACACGCGGATCTTTTCGAGGCAAGGGAGCACGGGACATCACGATGAGATCAATTTCACGTTTTACATCACGTTGAAGGGGATCACCAATGGTTTTCTTGAGACTATAAATGAGATCTCTAAGTTCTGCAGCCCGCTCGAAATTCAAATCCCTAGCAGCTTGCATCATTTCATCTTCGAGAACTTCAAGAATTTCTGGTTTTTCTCCCTTGAAAAATGCAATGAGGTCGTTCACGTTCTTTTTATATTCTTCCAGAGAAATGTATCGAGCACAAGGTGCAGAACATCTCTTGATTTGATGTTCCAAACACGGTTTTTTCGTCTTGACATGCGGTTTCTTGCACACGCACGTAGGAAAGAATCTTCGAATTGCTTTCAAGCTTTCTCTAAGAGCTCCAGCTGAAATTTTTCTCCCAAAGTAAGTAGCATCATCGTTCAATTGTTCACGAACGATGAGAATTCTTGGAATCTCTTCATTAGTCGTGATCTTGATGAGAGGATAAGATTTGTCGTCCACCCACATTCGATTGTAACGGGGCTTTAACGTGCGAATGAGTTCTTGTTCTCTAAGAAAAGCTGCCTCAACAGTAGGATGGATTTCATAATCAAAATCTGCAATTTGATTGACCATGTGACGAACTTTAGGATCCTCTGATGGCCTAAAGAAGTAAGAACTCACGCGATTCCGCAACTTACTTGATGCCCCAATGTAAATAATGCGACCAAACGAGTCTTTCATCTTGTACACGCCGGGTAAAGCTGGAAGGGTCTTTGCTTTTTCTCGCAAGTACTCTCGTGTTCCAGCTCCTTGTATGGAATCTTCTTTCCCAGGCATCCTCATCATCTAATGTGATCTTTCTGATGGTACAAAAAGAGCTCGTTGATGACATTCAATGTTTTAGCTCTACGAATTCAAGGAAGTAGTGAACTTTTTAAAAATGATAACTAGGTGGACTGATTATCATCCCCGCTACACTTTCAAGTGGAATCTCTGTCCAAGGAAGCATGAGAACTACTTGAGAAATGTTTGATTCTCGTGGCTAGACATCACACGTACATGACACTTTCCGTCCCTTTAATGCCCCATCCATCTCGTTTTTGAGACTACCAATTTCAATCTGTTAAGAATTCTCCCAAGCGTTTCACTTCAATTATAAGCTCCATTGGACCACCCACTGGCGTGTTAGGAAACGGAAACAAATAGGACAAAACTGGATGTCTTTCATTAGTTACATGACTCTCGGATTTTTTGGAACATATTGATGATATCCAACAATATTAGAGGTCTAGCAACTGTGTTTCGCTGAGAATTCGTGTTTGATACTCAAGCAATTTGGCTAGTATTAATGGTCCTCCTAGCTCTATCATGGATGGTAGACCATTCCAAGGAAATTGCCAGTGAAAATCAAACAGGAAGCTACGGAATGATGCTCATTAAAGGTCTCAAGGCTGCCTTTCTTAGCCCACCATCGTGCTTTTTTCTCATTGCCACCTTATCAAAGGTCACGAGTATGCTTCTTTGGTTTCAAAAATTACAATCCCATCTATTCGCCTTTATCAGTTCTGATGCCGTGATGGGGTTGTTCTTCCTTGGCATCAACCTCGGAGAAATTTTTGTTGCAGAAATCTCCTCATTCTTAATCAAGAAACTTCGTCCCACCTTTGGCTGGGAATCTCACTTGATATTTTTTTAATCATCCAATTCGGTGGGTTTATCACGTTGCTCACGGCATTTCATCCTCTTGAACCGAGTTTTCATCCTTTAGTTCTCATGCTACCCTCGGTAATTGCCACCAGTGCTCAATTACCACAAGCGATCTTCTTTACTGATCTTCAACGTGGTTATCTTGAACTTGTCCATGATAAACTTAGAAATTCCGTTTTTTTGCCCATTATCTCTATTTTTTTCGTCATTGGTGCTATCATATCCTTCTTTTTCAGCAAACTTGTGAAATTAATGGGATTCACCATTTTATTAGCCGCATCTTCCATATTTGAGATGTTACTCTTGTCATCTTGATTCCTTACCATGGCCCTTCAACTACAAAGAACTAGAAAAACATCTTCAATGGATGGCTCTTGAATGTTCTTGAATGGAAGTCACTCTAAGAGTCGCGTTGATTCTCTCATTAACCATGATTTAGTAAGAAGGAATGATGTTAAATGAATGATGGCATGACT
>JAJRXH010000047.1 GCA_024276395.1 archaeon | reverse complement strand
TTTAAGGTTTTTACGTGGGCTGATGTGAATTTTCATGTTATTTCCTTGCTTGAAAGCAAAACCAGAAATATCAATGCGGACATTATTCTCTAGGGTCGTGAGAATTTTCAAGAGGACTTCTTCAATGTCAAATGAGCTTATAGTCTTGACGAGAAGTTCCTTGTAAGTTTCAAATTCAGAAACTTTTCTTTGTAATTCTTTTATTTTTTTGAGTTCTAACGTTATTTGTTCTAACAATTTGAAGTGGATGTAATTAAGTAAATCGATCCAAATGGAAGTGATTGATGCTTTTTTACCAATGGGCGATTGTCGATTGATCACGAGTTCGCCAATTATTTTTCCAAACGAGGTGATTAGTGGCAAGTGAATGACTTTATATGAACTTGAATCGTCTTCATCAATCTTCCACTCACGTGATTGTTGTTGGTTTAGAACACTTTCTACTGCCATAATGTCTTGATACCAGTGAAGGGTGATTTCAGAGCCAGTAGCTTCAAGAAGAGTAAGTTGGTCCTTCAAGACTTGATCATTGTTGGAAAGATGTGATGCAAGCCGTTCATGACACAGCTCGAAGTCAATGAGGTAATCTTCTGAATGAAGGGCCGCGTTTACGAGCATCCAAAAAACTTTTTTCTTAGTTTGATGAATGAGGAGAAGATACTCAATATCTTCGGTTTCTTGCACATGTGATTGAAATGGTGTTAATGCTCCCAAGAAATGTTCATTTCCTAATTTCTGTTGGAATTCAATAATGAGCGAAGAAAAGTTAGTTATTTCTGAGTGCTTGGAAAATTGGTCAAGGAAGGGACAGCTAATCTTGATGTCATTTTGGGTGATGTTGGCATTTCCCCTAAAGAGAACCAGAGCTAAAGGAAAGTACATCTGGAGGAGCTGAGCATGGTTAGCCGCAGCTAGCCTTGTTTCTTGGTTCCTTGATGTAATCAATTTAATTCACGTGACTTCGGGGGAGAGTTATTCAGTCATCCCTTCTTTTAAAAAATATTTTTAAATAACAATCCGCCATTTTAAATACTTCAAGGAGAGGTGAATAACTCTCCTTCTGAGGCGTCTTATTAACTCATACATTCACTGATTAAAGACCAGCGAAGGTCACCCGCGTAAAAAATGTGAAGGATAATTTTAAAAACTTTTTTAGGAAAATGACCACGTGGAAAAATCGATGACGTTGCTTGAAATTGGTCAACGAATAAGAGTACGCAGTCTTATTTGGGAAATAGTAGATATTCATTTTTTGGACGATGGTACCAAGGTATTGGAGGTCATTGGTCTAGAAGAACCAATGAAAGGTAAGAAGATGTTTTTTCTCTCTAATCTAGAGAAGATTGAGATCTTATCAACATCGGATCTCTCCTTTCGAGTGGTTCATCGTGATTCCTTTGATTTTTGGAAATATTTCGTGAACGCCATGAGATTCCAAGCGTCACCACCGCCGAATTGTACTCTCGTGCCTTTTCATTCCCGCATTGAAATCGAACCCTACCAATTAATTCCTCTCTTGCGCTGTCTAACAAATAGTTCAACGTCCCCTCGGATGTTAATTGCTGACGACGTGGGGCTTGGGAAAACCATTGAGGCTGGTCTCATCATTGCAGATCAAGTCCATCGTAAGAAAGCTAACAAGATCCTCATCATCACACCACCAGCCCTTCAAGAACAATGGAAAGAGGAATTGCAACGCAAGTTTTTTCTGAAGTTCGAGATATTCGATTCTGATCGATTACGACGGGAGATCTTGCCTCAAATTCCCGTGGGAATTAATCCCTGGGAGGCTTTTCCACGAATCATCACTTCAATGGACTTCATGAAACGATTGGAAATCTTGCGTCAAGTTGAACGGATCAAGTGGGATCTCGTGATCATCGACGAGGCTCATTATATGGCACACGATGGGTTAATCAAGACTCAACGATCGAGATTGGGTGAAAAAATAGCTCAAAAAACAAAAGGTCTTCTCCTGTTGACTGCAACTCCAAGTTTAGGCTCAATGAAGCGGTTTCTGAGTCTGATGTATCTCATTGATCCCTCATTCACGGATGAAAACTCCTTGAATTCTCAAAAGTTACGACAACATATCGTCAGAAGGCTGAAACATCACGTGCATTCTCCTTTCTTGTTTTCTGAAGATGAGGACGCCTTAAGCTTTCATCCAACACCATTCACCTTCTCTCACACAGAAAGAAGGTTAATCAAGTTAATTTTCGATTACCTGACATCAATTTACCTCAAGGCATCAAATCTTGACTCTAGTTACCAGTCCGTGGCCATGGCCATGGTGATGCTCAAGAAACGCGCGCTCAGCAGTTGGAAGGCTCTAGAACGTGCTCTAGATCTAAGATCACGTTACTTGGATGACGTGCATTATCCCATGAGATCTGCACTAAGAAGACATTATATGGATGGAATGATGCTCACGGAAGCTCAAGTGGAA
>JAJRXH010000700.1 GCA_024276395.1 archaeon | reverse complement strand
CAACAAAATCGTCTCTTGCGGTTGTTGAAAGAAATCGTGAAATATACAGATTTAGAAACGCTTGCGCTCGTAACGCGACAAGGCTTGAATGTAGCTTTTTTTAGTGAGGTTGAAGCAAATAAGGAGACTTTTTCAGCCTTGGCTGCAGCCATTGCTCATGTTGGAGAGATGGTCTCTGATAAGATGCAAACTGGGAAGTTGTTAGAAGTAATCATTAGAGGTGAAGATGGTTATACCATCCTCAGCCATGCTGGTGAGTTTATCTTGATCGGTGTTTCCCGTGAAGTGTATTCACTCGGTCTGGCAACATTAGTGTTACGAAAACATGCACAGTTGGTACCTGGTATTTTCAAGGAAGAAAGACGAGGAGAGCGAATTGAAGATCTCATCGATGAATTAATTAGTCAATTTTCGGATTGAAAGGTAAAAGAATCGTAAAGATTTCATCAATGGGCAGCGATTACCTCGATAAAATTTGTTTTTCCCTTCCTTTTCCTTTCATCCGCGTTTCTTGCGTGGTATTTCTGGCAAGAGATGATGAGACGCAAGAGATGTTGTTGTCTAAAGAAAATGCTATGAACAGAAGAAGCTGGTGTATTTGGTATTTCCTGATCATTATTTCCAAATTTATCAAATCAATACAGTAACTAGTTTAGTTGAACTACTCTAATTACTTTTAGTCTAATTGCTTTTAATCTATCTGGAGCATTAAGAAATAAGACACGAGATATGGATCAAATGGGATCCATTATCAGATTAAAGTTTAAAATAAGATGGGATGCGATGTAAATGGGTGACAACATGGATCGATTTTTTTTAGAATTCAAGCAACAATGGGATGATTATGCTGGATCTAGGGATCACAAATTACGTCAGGCAATAGGTTTTGCGGAAGCAATGTTAGCGTGCTCTCTTGACTTGTCAAAGAAAACACGAAGGGAAGCTTATAAGCATGTGTTGAGGCAGCTTCAAAATGATCCGCGCCCAGATCATTCCATCTATTTATTAGGGATCTTCCTTTCAGGATTTCATCATTTCCCGAAAGATATGAAAAAAACACTCAAAAAATTATCTAAGAGTAAGTTGCGTCGTTTTACGCAGCATGCAGCCATGTTTTACCAGATAGCAGAGTTATGGGGGAAGAAAGATCTTAGGAACTTGAAGAAAATACGAGGTATTCTTCAGTCCATTCTCACGCAGTCAGATGAAAATAAATTACAAGGACAACTCTTGGGATTATCATTAATAACGCCAGAATGTGCAGATGTGGTGCAACGGGAAATTATTGGTCAGTACAAGATCCTAGTCACGGCTACAAAGAAAGAAAGCGTGCAAATAGCAGCCACTCAGGCTCTTACTTTAGCATCATTAGGTTCTGGAATCTTAGAACCGGTACTTGTGGCTCAGTTAGATTTATTAAATTCCAAGCGTCGACATGTCCGTTCGATGGCTTCATTAGGATTGTCATCTATTGTACCTTGGGTAGAGTCCACATCCTTGCGGAAAAATGTTTTAGAGGCGATGGTGAATGCATCCACGATGCAAGTGGTGAATGGTGTCATCTACAGCTATTTCAACTTGTTTTTCAAGTTATATCCTAAGAACGTGCCTCCATCACTATTAGCTTTCTTGAAAAGTTCAGAAAATGAGATTTATCGTGATCTTCGCGATTTACTGGCATCCCGTGATGAGAAAACTTCCCTAACTGATTGGTATGACTCTGTTTTCGATTTAAATTATGTTGATTTCTGGAAATCAGCACTTCTTGGCAGTTTTTATCTTGAATGGTCTAATTCAAGTGATCGTCAACTGATGAAAGAAATGGCGGACTTCTTTCAAAAGGTGCTAGAAAGTCATCACATGAGTTCCGTGCAGACTCTGGCAATGAACCGTCTGGTTTCAATAATGCTTTCCACGAGAGATCCGAAATTGGTTTCAGAACAGACTCTCCAGCGCGTGAAAGATCAGCTACGGTCAAAGGCGGGAAGTAGCCATAGCAGACAAGATTTAGCCATGTCTTACGTCATTTTGAGAAGCATATCTCGTGATCTTCAAGGATTGAAAACTGAGCTAGAAACCATGATCAATTCATTGGATCTCTCTGGATTGACCGGATTACTTTTAGGATTAGGATCTGCATTGTATTTGCATCTTCCTTATGATCTCCCTCCTTCATCAGCTGAAGATTGGTTTAAAAATGATGAATTTTACTTTGGTTTATTGCAATGGATGAAAGATTCTCGTGAAGAAGCTTTGCTGCAATTGTATCAAGCTTTTTCGCAGATAGGTCTAGGAACTAGGCTTCCTGATAATGCAACCAAAAGTTAGTATGGATTTGATAAGTGAGCGTGGATAATTTGTTATCATGAGTT
The DNA here is from genome assembly GCA_024276395.1 of archaeon. Lineage (GTDB taxonomy): Archaea > Asgardarchaeota > Heimdallarchaeia > Hodarchaeales > S146-22 > JAJRXH01. Next base: position 5,780 of record JAJRXH010000700.1, on the reverse strand, counting down.
CTTTTTTGGCCAAACGCTTCAACACGAGAATTTCATCTAACGTTTTCTTTCATTAGGATGTCCCTCATTGTCGTTGAGATTAGTATTTGTTGTAATAACGTTTTTATAGGTGAGTTATTGGCCATCATTAAAGAAAGCGTGACTTGATGTGTTGTTCTTTATAAATTTGCCGCAATTTTCAGATATAGTATCTCATTTCTTGTTTCTATCGGAACTTATAAGGAATTTTTCAGATGTGGAAAGAAAAACCGTTCGATGAGATGGAATGCCGTCAAGCTTTTCCCTATATGCTTTGCTACCATAATACTTTGCCACCATAATTATTATAAAGTGTATGGATTAGGTGGCATCATGTAAATCGATTGAGCTCCTCAAGTATGAGGACATCAGTATCTCCTTGGAGTGCGTTTAGATGCCGAAATTGGCTGTTTTGTTGGACCCTAACAAGAAGATCGAAGTAGAAAGAGTATATAATGCACTCTATGATATATTCGAAGAGAATGGGGACAATTTTAAAGATTACATGGAGATTTGGTGTGGTGACACGCACGAAGTGTATAAGGGAGTACATGCTTACTTGCGTAGGTTAAAAGAGGCCGAAATATTTGATGTGCCCATTGTTATTTTTCCAGGCCATCCTTTTCAAGTCTCAGCATATGCGGATTTTATTATGATACCAGATTTATTAAATGTAAACAATCAGATAATGCCTCTCGTGACAAAATTAGGAAAGATTTACCACTTTTGGTTCAAGGTCTTGATGAAATTACGTGGTAAAAATTTTCCCCGTGATCGAAAGTATGGATACCTAGTTCTGTCACCATACTCTTCAGTGGGGAGGAAGCTAGATGCAAGGGAGTTAAGTGATGAAGAAGCCCTTGATATCATAGAACGAGGTTATCGTCGTCATTATCGCGATTGGTGGGGCGTCTACATTGAAGCGGGTTCAGGTGTAAAAGATAACCTTTCCATTGCAAATCGGTTAGAATTGGTTAAGGAAGCAAAGAAAATCATTGGTAGGAAGGTTTTGCTTACCGGTGGGGGAGTAAGGACCAGTGAGCAAGTACAACAATTGTGCGATGCAGGTAGTGATGTTGTCGTCGTTTCCACGGTTCTTGAACGCAGTCCAGAGCCAAAGAAGTTAATCAAAGAATTTCTGAATGTCATCATCAATTCTTCTTGAGCATTTTTTATGGTAATTTTTCTTTCAGTAAGGGCCAGACCGTGATCGTCATTAAAGCCGAGGTAAACCAAAAAGTATGATATTGAGTAGGTTTTCAGAGAAAGTAAAAAAGATACAAATTGTACTACAATCCACGTGCACGTTCTCTCTTCATTTCTCATCATTTCTTGGAAATAATTGGAAGGTATCACGTGAGATTTTTGTCATTCATCGACTGTCAGTCAAGATCGAGTATCAGTAAGCAGACAAGTAAGTTTAAGTTATACAATGGAAGAAATTTTATCTTTTTTCTCATCAGCTATTTCTTCTGGCATCTTCTGGCATCTTCTTGTAATTAGTGGCACGGTGAAAGCAATACTAATGTAAGTTTTGGATCAAAGGTGAAAGTTTAAATTAGACCTTTTCGAAACCCTCATTGCTTGAAGCCATTCCGATTAAAAATATCTTTTTTGGTGGCAGCGCGCGGTGATCCATTGGAGGAGAGAACGGTCGCTTGCACGTCTCCCGATGGAACCTCCCAATTTTTTAGAAAGCTTTCCAGCATCCTCGAAGAATGATAGATTCTCGCGTCAATGATGGGAAAATCACGTCCTTCCCATGGCAAGTTTTCGGAAAAGTCTAAATGAGATATCACGATTTTTTTAAGATTAATTGGTAAAGTATTCATAATTGGCAATCAGTGCACCTAGGCTGATTCCTATGAGTAACAGGGCTACTGAGGGCGTTATGAATTCCATCTCTAATGGTGATGTTAGGAAAATGGTAATGATGATGACGATGAATCCGACCACGAATGCATACCAAGCCCAAGACATTTCTTTTGACAATCCATACCCGCTAATGGTAAATACCAAGCCTACGATGATCACGACGATTCCTATCACTAATGGATTACTGAGAATGGTATTCTCGCCAGTTACTTGTTGTAGTAATTTTTCGAAGAATCCTGTTTCTAGAATGAACTTGTCGACCAAACTGGCAATTCCAAGTAAGATTGCGACAACTCCAACGCTAATTGAGCCATACACGACAAAATCCACGAGAAATGCCACATCGATGTCTTCCTTCGATTTTCTTCCGCGGAAATATTCAGATTCCCCGAGAAGGGCACCTAAGATGGAGCTAGTAGCCACGATCCCGATTTTGGTTAGAGCGTTTGTCCTGAACAATGTTAGCATGAAGATGATTGCCACTGTAAATCCTGCTACGAAAAGATAGAATGACCAGAAAAGGGTTCTCCAAACACCAAATCCAGCAATCAACAGAATTAAACCGCTTAGTAATAGTAGAACGCTCGCAATGCTTGCATCTAGCCTAACTGGGGCGTTTGTGGTTAATGTTTCTAAATTGATTTGTTGTAGATAGCCCATTGCTCCAAACACTATTAGTCCTAAACCGGCCAACATCGAAATGAATCCAATGATCGTTGTGCTCAATTGTCTATCGACACTGACGCTTATTTTCTTTTCTTTTGTGCTTTCATTACTCGTTTTGCTCGTGCTCATGATCATTCCTCCTAGAGTTCAATATCACTCCTATTTTTGATCTTTAAAAGATTATTGTCCTTTTTATTGAAAAGAAGAAAGTGAGGGTGATGTAAAACTGTCAAGAAAAAAAGAGAAAACAGATCTTGACGCGGATGATCTCATGGCATCTCATTTTTTTATCCTCGACACTTGTGGAGAAACAGAGATCTCATCGATACTCATCGATAATGTGATGATAATGTTTGGAGGCGGCGTATCTCCAGCAAGATACGTGACTAGAAAAATAGAGGATAAAAAAAGTAAAATGATCAAGTGTGAGCACGTGGGTTGATGTGCGTTCATTCTTCGATGATTTTAATGAACTCATCGACTTCTGCGTTTTCTCCTAGTTCTAGTTCCCTGGCAATGACTTTCTTTACATGAGCATGACTCAAAAAGACCTTCTCTTTTGCTCTAATTTCGTCTACCAGTTGAATGTCACCATTGCCAAGTTCGTATGATAACTGTTTCTTGAGAAAACGCGTGAAGATTCGTTCACCAATTCCAAATCCTTTAATAGATCTTTCTATGTTTTTTTCAATGACCACTTGATCTGCTTCAATGATTCGAACGTGTGCCTTGCCTCGTCGCCCAATAGAGATATACACCTCACTGGCGGTGATCCGATCGCCGTTAACACCACCACGTGCTTCTAAAAGGCCAACATTTTCTATTTCATTCACTGAAGCTGGTCCATTAAGAATCACGTCTTTGCCGCCAATAATCTTTTCGGCGGTTATCGGCCCATTAATTTTCACGGATGCAGTCTTATCTAGTTCAAGAGTACCACGACACGTGAAAGGGCCGTTGATCTTTCCCCAGTCCTTTAGATGAATCGAACCTTTGATTTTAGTGGGTCCGTTAATTTTTACTTCTGTTACCGTGAGTTCACTTTCGATGGTTGCCGGTCCATTAACCTTTAGGAAGTCAATGGTAACTTTTTCCGTGCTTGCAATTAGAGGTCCGTTCACTTTAACGGTATTAGCGGTAATGGAGGCCTTTAGGGTCATTGGTCCGTGACATTTAATCGTGTCGTAATTTCCTTCTTTAGACAACGTTAACGGTCCAAATGATTTAAGTGATTCTTTATCTTGCCATTCATTCATTCTCCTTCACCAATTACAGTAAATGAATCATTTTATAAAAAACTGAGGCACGAAATGGTCATACGTGTTGTTATCACTAATGGTGGTCACAAAATGTACCGATGGTCTTTATAAGGGAAGTCGGATACAAAATGAATGGAAGAAATAGTTGCTAGTTTCCTGTTTGATCTAGTCAACGATGAAAAAGGTGGAGAACTTGACTTCGTTAAGGGTTAGTAGTGGTGAGACGAGAATTTTAGGCTCAGTTGAAGGAAATCTGCTCTTGGAAGATGGAGCCATCATTGTTGCAGAGAATGATTTGATTTCCGTGAATGGAAAGATACTCTCTGAAGGTAAGGCGACAATCAAGGGAAATTTATCTGCAACTACCATCGTTTGTGAAGGAACTCTTGAAGTAAATGGTAACCTGACAGTAAGTGAAAGAGTGGGATGTGAACAATCATTAGTTGTTTCTGGAATCTTAAAAGTCGGTGATCTCTTGCTCGTTGGTGATGAATGTCGAGTAAAAGGGGATGTCACATTACAGGATGCTAAAATAGGTGGACGAGTGGTAATGGATGGAAAAATTGCTGTTCACATGCTGAAAGTTAGTGGAACAGCTGAAATTAACGAGATAATCGCTAACGAAGTGTTGGCGGGGGGACGGATCGTCATAAGGGGGACATCTTCTAATGTGGAGTTATTAAAAGCAGGAGCCGGCATTGAACTCTTTGGAGGTAGGTATCAGTCAGTAAAAACGTCTGGTTATCTACGAGTAAATGGCCACGTGAACTTTGGTGCAGTCTTTGTTGGTGGTACTCTTGAAGGCAGTGGAGAGATTACTGCAGAAACCATAAAAATAGGAAATAAAATGAAATATCACGGTTTTGTTCAGGTGAGATCCTTGAAAATAGGTGGCATGGCAGAAATTACTGGTGATCTCGCCTGTGATGAGGAAGTGAGCATAGGAGGCCGTCTGACCGTGTTGGGTAATGCACAGGTGGGTTCTTTGCTTAAAGTCGGTGGTTCCATAGCAGTGAAAGGTGTACTCGAATGTGCAGCGGTCATTGTTGGTGGTCAATTAAAGGCACGAAAGGTTTTAGGTAGGGAAGTTCATGTTGGAGGACTTGTTCAAGTAAGTGATTACTTGAGGACGACGTATTTCGTGATAGGAAAAAAAGGTCAAGTTGAAGGTCTTGTTGTGGCTGATGAGATAATCGTCCAAGAGGAAGCTTCTGTTATTGATCTTATAGGAAGCATCATACACTTGAAGAAAAGAGCTCGGGTACATGGTAAGGTGCAATACGTTGAATCCCTATTAGTAGAAGATGATGTTCAATTGGAGCAAGCGCCAGAACAGATTGAACAGTTACCGACTTTGGAATATAAGGATTAAAGGGTTTTTATCGATATGTTCTTGCTGTTTTGCGGTCAAATCTGTGGAGAGATTTCTAATGAAGAAACGAACTCGCTATGAGATTTTGGCCACCATTTTAGAAGTTTTGAAAAGACATCCTCGTGGATGCCGTCTTACACGATTATCTTACGGAGCAGAAATTCCTAATGATAGAACTCGCAAATTTCTGGATATTCTCATTAGTAATGGTCTGGTTATGCCGTCAATTGAAGATGCTTCACTCTATTTGATCACTGAACGAGGCGAAGACTTTCTAGAAACATACTACAAGATGATTAGTTTTTTGGATTTGTTTGATGATGACCATGAGACTTGAAGCTTGTTGAATGGCTTTTTACTCACTGTATCAATCATAGTCCTTTTAATGATGAAAGATGATAATTTATACATGAAGTTATTAAGCCGTCGGAAAAAATTAGATGTGAACAAAATCCTTAGCAAGCAGCGCATCCTTACTGGTATTCCAACTAAGAAACTAGAACCAGCACACCGTTATCATAAGGGAGACATTTGGGTTTGCATTAACAATCGTTGAATATGATGCGTGTTAATGTGTGTTTTCTTCTTTT
>JAJRXH010000699.1 GCA_024276395.1 archaeon | reverse complement strand
ATGTAACTAAAAAGTCCTAACAACAACAAGGACTTTTACCAAATCCTACTCTTATCAAGAACGTGTAACAATTCCGAGATGTCTAGAAGACCAAAGCCGATAAAAGCATCTGCGGCTCCATAGGACAAAAGAATTTTATCATCGACTTGTTGTGATCCACAACAAAAGATGACCATTGCGCGATCCCCATACTTTTCATGCGGTTCACGCGGTTCCATGATGTAGTGGGGAGTGACCGCAATGGGAATCAAGTCATCTCCTTCCACTTGCAAGAGCATGGCAAACAATCGATAGGCCTTGATTTGATGATCAACGCCATGCATAAAAACGAGGTATTCATCATTTGCAACGGGAATGGGAGTTCCTGCCCAACCTATCTTGAATTCAAACTTCCCAGGCCTAAAAACAATGGTGTCTCGGCTCAAAGAGATCGAATCGAGAATGTTCCGACCAAGAATGTCTGCATTCGTGGTACTAATTACCGCGGGGAAGTAAAATTCCATTCCTTGATGATAAAAAGGACGATGAAGGATGAAAAGGATGCGACCACGCTTGATGATCATCAAGTTTTTTGATCCTTTGCTTTCATTACGTTCAAACCGTGGCGGCTTATTCAACACTCCAATTTTTTGCCATCGTTCAAATCCATCAGCAGATCGAGCAATGAGAGGCACCACTCGCTGACTTTCTCCTTCGGGTAAGGTATCCTCGAAGAACCACAAGGTACGTCCCGTATATGTCATGTAAGCAGTACCATCAATTCGATGAACACGTGGATCTTCTGCCCCCCAAAAATCATATTGATTATCGGTACCAACCACGATCTTGGCGTCCAATTCCTTCCTATTAATCAAACCACTAAGAACATCTTCCACGTGTACCTTGAATCCTAGAATGGCTGATATGTTCTTGTGATAGCCTAGAATGAAGCGAGAAAACACCGATAACTCATCATCATTAAGAAGGATAGTCGCATTGAAGACTTTGATGGGGTGCGTCATGGGATAATTGACAAAATGAATTTGTTCGGCAGTAATCACGCCAAGTCTTTTCACCATATCAACCGTTTTAAACTTTCTTTGTGCCTGCAATAAGTCAATTTCTTCACGTTCACCTAGATGCAAGGTTCTCATCCCCCTTTTGAATCATATATCGAGAAGAGAAGAAACACGAAATCTCAAGTTAACATGAGGTGGCACTCACTTAAATAGGCTTTGCTCCCCTTTCATTCTTAAATGTGAGGACAGTGAGAGGGATATAAAAATAACGAACTTTTTAAAGACACATTTCACGGTGCGTATCAATTGCACTTATCTTCGGTCTTTTATATGAAAATAGTGATAAAATTATTGAAAAGTCGCTTCATCTCTGTTTTAAAAGATGTCTGACAAAGAGTTTCATCTTGCTGCTTCATTTCTCTGCTTGTTAAGGATATTGACACCAAGAATTAGAAACACGACATGTTAAAAATAATGGGGTGATTACCATCATCCAAGGAAATAAAACGTCATTAGTGGCATTTTTTTCCGTGTTAATACTCAGTTCATCCATCCTTTTTGCCTTAACTATCATATTGAATGATATGAACAAATCTAACACCAATACGGATACTACTGGAACTAATCACGGAGAATCTCCAGCAGAAAATGTTTCCTTGAAAGCAACCTGGCTCGCAAAAGACATCGTTAGGGCGAATGCATTCCCCATCTACCTTCAAACAAGTGATGATGGACAGATTCTATCTAACAAGCAGAACGTGACCATCACGACCAGCTGGGATTCACGAACTCAGTGGTTCATCAATCAATCAGCAATCTTGTGGGTTAATCTACCTTCACGACCACTTAATGGTTCAGGTACCATCACAATTTACGTGAATGATGTCATCGTGCT
>JAJRXH010000698.1 GCA_024276395.1 archaeon | reverse complement strand
GAGCTCTCACTCTTGATGAAAATGGAGGGATGAGCACTTGCCTTTTGAAATTGAAATGGCACAAACCGCCGTAGGCGTTCTCCAGAATGAGGAAGGAAAAATTCTCATCGTAAGAAGAAGGCCTGGAAGCAAAATTGATCCCGGAAAATGGGAATTACCCAAGGGAAAAGTAAGAAAATCTAAAGAGACCCCAGAAACGGCAATCATCCGAGAATTTGCTGAAGAAACTGGCATGAAAGTGGAAGTGAAACAACTACTGTTAACGGAGCAACTCTCCATTCTCGGATTAACCATCAAGATGTTCGTGTTCGAGGTTTCCCCCATTGAAAAAAATTTTGAAATTCGCTTATCTCATGAACATCAGGATCATACATGGATTTCTCCAAAAGATTTAGACAAGTATGACTTTGGCCTAGCAATGAGGGGAATCATTCAATCCGCCTTTGAAAAACTAGGCTTCAACGCCGATTACCATGATGAAGAGTTGGCATTAGGAAAGATTCCCCCCTCCATGATAAAAACAATGACGAAGCTCACTGGTGCCACGCAAGATGGTGTATTAGAGCACCCTTCAATCGGTAGAGACTGTTTTGTAGGTGATTTCAATGAAGCCATCAAGAATGCATTGTCTTTCTATGGAATTCAAGAAGAATCTTGTCATTTTGTCGTCAAAGCTGATCCCATCACTTTTCCTACTCCGGAACCTGGAAAATATGCCGTGATCGTAAATGCGAATGACATTGTTACCACGGGAGCCGTTCCATATGGAATGACCCTAACTCTACTGCTTCCAAAAGGCACCACCAAGGACGAAGCAATTAAATACCAACGCCAAGCACATCTTGCTGCAAAGGAACTTAATCTAATGGTCATTGGAGGACACTCAGAAGTAACTGAAGCCGCAACATATCCTGTCATTTCAGCAGCCATGATTGGTTTCGTACCTACCTCCAAGTACATCAATCATTCCCCAAATGAGGGTGATGTAATCTTCATGTTAGGACATATCGGGGCTGAAGGCACGGGAATCCTCGCATCTGAACTAAAAACTCTTGGTAACGAGAAATTAAAGCAAATTTTCGGTAATGAACGAAACATCATGAAGATCTTAGATCAAGCTGAAAGCATCGGGAAAAAAATCAGCATCGTGAGGGCATTATTAGCAATCAATCGATCATTTACCTTGAAACAGGCACACGACGCCACAGAAGGAGGGGCTTTTGGAGCAGCGTGGGAGCTCCATCAACGAATTGGAAAAGGAATGATTCTCTCTCAAAAAGCATTTCCCACCGATCATAGCACCCTTTTTCTCAGTAAAAAATTATCTTTTAATCCATATCGACTAATCTCTTCAGGTCTTGCATTTTTCATCGTCTCATCAGAGACTGGAGAAAAAATTGAACGAATGAAAGAAATCCATGGCTTGCCACTAGCAAGAGTTGGATATGTATCTGAAGACGTGAGTGGAGTGCTCATTGAAGAGACTGGAGAATTATTAAAAGAACCTCAAGCTGATGACCTCATCAAGACTTTAGAAAAAATCAACGAGTTCCGCTGCTGACACCTCTTTCATCATCCTTTTTCGAACAAAAAATTACATCTCCCTCATTTCAATTTAACTGCATGAATTGCTATTCCAGAGAAAGAAATCATCCGAGTAGTAGGACGCATCACTTTTCTCTCTGGATTAACCAAAAATGGACGTTTTAGCACTTCATAAACTTCTTCGAGATGAAGATGCTCTGAATCCTCAATTATCTTAACTGTTTGTTCAACTTGCCCCCAATTAGGTACGAAACAAATCAACCTTGCACCAAACTTCAAAGCGGGCTCAACATGGGGGATGGCCAACCACGGTGTAGGTAGATCCAAGAAAAATGCATCTAAATCTCGAACTGGCAAGGAGGATTTGCACACATCTACTTGAACCAATGTCACCACGTCTAATAATCCTGCACGTTCTAAATTTTTTCTGGCCAATCTCAAGTGTTCTTCTTTATGATCAAATGAATGCACGTGCCCATTAGGATGCACCAATTGTGCCAAGTAACCAGTAAAAGCACCACTCCCAGTTCCGGCCTCACCCACGATCATATTAGAACGAACGCCTAGTGAGGCCAAGATCATAGCTGCATCGGGTTCGTGAATGACGTTCG
>JAJRXH010000697.1 GCA_024276395.1 archaeon | reverse complement strand
GGTGATGTCGAGGCCATCAACATCAATAAAAATCAATTACTAGAGATTCTTAGAGATCATCAATGCATTTATGCAGTATTTAGCACGAAAGAAGATTAATATTAAAAGTTTAACTAAACTTTAGTGAGGCAATGGGTTTTAATTCACTCCAGAGAATGACTAATGTCAGGGAATCATTAAGTATCCTCGTATAGATTTGATTCAGATTAATATTAAAAGGGTGATACTAAAATGAATGAATACATGAGTGAAATTAATCTAAAAAAAAGATTATTTTATCAGATTGTTGAAGCATTAGAAGAGAAAATTACTGTTTCAGCATATTATACAGTTGAATTAGCAGCACAAAATATGGGACTTAGACCTGAAGATGTCAAAGAAGAACACCTCCCTCAATTAATTAATCAAATCTTAGATATTTACAAGGAGTATTATCCACATCGCGTTGCAGACATAGGGAATCATCTATCCATGCGTCTTCTTCAAAAGAAATCCTTAGGAATGCAAAAAAGAACACGTCGAGGATTATTCCGTTTTTTTCGGAGGCGACGATAAAAAATTTCTTTTATTTTTATTAACTTGGGTCGTACATTCATGAATGAGCCGAACCTTTAACAATAAGAATTCAAGGGGTCTGATCAAAATGAGTTTGATAATAGTTAACAAAAAAAAGATGCCTAGTATGGCATTATTGGTAATCGACGAGAGCGGGTTGCCAATATTTGAATATCCACAACTAGTCAAAGAATTTGAATCTTTCGATTCAGATGATGACGTGCTCATTTCTGGTCTTCTCAGTGCCATTAATTCATTTGGAAAGAAAGTTTTAGGAGATGATGTTCAACATATCAGCTTTGGGTCTTTTCACTTGTCGTTTAGTCGCGATGTACTGGACTGCCTTTACGTATATATTTTTAGTCATCTTCCAGGGGATGAAACATTACTCCAACGTTTTCACTTGGAGACCATGGCATTATTCAATCGTCAGATAAGACCAATTCTCTGTGTCGAAATTGCTGGTAATATAAACAAGAATCATGAGAAAAAGCAAATGGTTTACAAGTCCATCATAGATCCATTTTTCCGATTATGGTCGAAGAGATTCTGGAAAAAAAGATGATAACACCATTGAATAAATTTCCACACGTCTAAAAAGAAATGCAGATATGCAAAACTCTCTTTACTTCAGATTGCACACGTCTACATCTCTATTACTGCTATAAATACCTCCAAAACCTGGGAGAGAATGCTAAAATTAACGGAATAAAGTCTCAATCATACGAATAATCACCATAATGGGATTTTCCCGTTTTCTCTCAATAAGCCACTCGATAATCTCCATCAAACTAAACGCATGATTGCATTAATTTTTCAGACAATTTCCTTGAAGTTCTGATTCAATCCCCATTTCCAGCCAAGTAGGAAACCTTTCCTGTTTCTATTCTCCCATTTCGGCCATTGTCGGGCTATGTTTCTAACGACAGTTTCTTTTTTAACTTTCTCTCTAAGAATGTAAGTGATGACACCTAGCGTGATCATGTTCACCATGATAGGATTTTCAAAATATTCCATTGCTAACGTGGATGCTGGAATCCACAGTAAACTTGCTTGAAAAGATTCATCCTCAGGTTGTTGTAAAGGACGCAATAATGAATCGAAGGCTGAATCTATTAGTGTCATTTTAGTCCTTGGAATCATTTCACGATTTTTCAAGACGCCATCCTTGGACAGCAATACTAGCAAGTCAGGTATCTCGAATGAGAAATCCATTATTGGTTCATCCTGCACGATCACGGATGCAGATGAAAGAGAGCCTCGTGAGGCAGCACCATACGTTTGACTCTGTAGCACGTGGTATCCTTCTTCAAAGAATGATCGTGCTAAGATAAGTCCCGTGGCAACGACCCCTTGACCGCCAATGCCAACAAGTTTTATTGCTATTCTCACTTGATTTAGCCCCCTTCATTTCCATGGAAATTTTATTCATTTATCTTCACTGCGGAATGAAGATCAATCACTAACGCGAGGCTTTTTGTGCTGTTTCAATAATTCAGTGAACTCTTCACGTGATGATCTAGCAATGAGACCAATCTTGATTTTTTTAGGATCATTGCGTGATGTAATTGCCTTGAGTTCTTGTATCATTTCGTGCGACTTTCTTGGAGGATTATACTTGCCATAATAGGTAGGACATGTTGTTAAAACTTCGACGAATGAAAAACCCTTGTTCTTGTAAGCTTCAATAATGGCACGTTTGACTTGTAGTGGATGGGCAACCGTCCAGCGTGCTACATAGGTCGCCCCCGCGGCAGCAACTAGCTGAGCAATGTCAAATGGGTATTCTGGATTCCCAAGTGGTGTCACAACTGTTTTAGCTTCGTGAGGCGTGGTTGGTGCCATTTGTCCACTTGTCATGCCATAAATGCGATTATTCACGAGAATCACGTTAAGATCGATATTTCTCCGCGCGGCCTGTAACAAGTGGTTGAGACCGATTGCAGCGCCATCACCATCTCCAGTGAAAACAAAAATCTTCAAGTTAGGGTTCGTTACCTTCATGCCCGTAGCAAAAGCCAATGTTCTCCCGTGTGTTGCATGAAAGGTGTCAGCCTTCAAGTGAGGTGACGTGATCCATCCAGAACATCCTATTCCAGAGACCGCCACGACATCTTTCTTGAGGAGGAGACCAGCTTGAATCAATTCATCCAAAGCCCGAACAAAGGCATTCAACACGATACCATGACCACAGCCCGGACATAATTTTGAGGGAAAATGTCTCACATATTCTTTTTTTAACACTAAATTAGGTTTCTTTGAAGTAGGGACAGCTACTTCTTGGTGATTAAAACGCGATTTCGTAATTTGGGACATTTCTTACAACCCAACCTCTTTTTTCACTTGATTGACGATTTCCATGCTCGTGAATAATTCACCACCAGGCTTAGAGATCCCATGAACCACCGATCCAAGAGGGTTGGCAAGACGCTCTACCTCCCGTACTAATTGGCCAGCATTCATTTCGATGACAAAAATGTGATCATGTTCTTGAAAACAATCACGTAAGGCCGCTTCATTAAGTGGCCATAAGGTCTTTAATCTCAAGATGGATGTGCGGGCTTTCAATTGTTCAGCAAGCACCTGAGCAGCAGCCCAAGTCATTCTTGCAGAGACCCCATGACTCACCAATAAAATATTTTTTCCACGTTCATCATGTTGAGGAAAAGAATGATAGTCAAGTGATGAGATCTTCTCTACATCTCGACGAATTTTATTGACCAATCGTTCAATTAGTGGTTTTACTACGGCTGGATCATAATTCCGAAATCCACTTTCGTCATGTGCCGAGCCCGTGATGAGCAAGTCATGACCTTCTCCAAGTAAGGGCATGGGAGGTATGAGATCTTCATCTGGTTGAAATGGCGGATATGGTACGGTACTGGGACGTTTTCGGTTAACAATCTTCACATCTTCGATGGAAGGAATGATCACAGGTTCGCGGATGTGAGCAATTTCTCCGTCACCTAAAATGATGACCGGTTGGCGGTATTCTTCCGACAAGTTAAAAGCCGTTATTGCTAGGTCAAACATTTCTTGAACAGACCATGGCGAGAGCACAATAGCCTCATAATCACCATGCGATCCAAACCGTGACTGGTAAAACTCTTGTTGTGCTGGATACGTTGCTTGCCCGGTTGACGGCCCTCCCCGCTGCATGACAGCAACCACGCAAGGGGTCTCTGTCATGTACGCATATGACAAGTTTTCTTGCATCAACGAAAATCCGGGACCAGAGGTAACGGTCATTACCTTTGCACCGGCCCAACTAGCTCCGATGATCGCCCCCATTGAGGCAATTTCATCCTCCATTTGCACGTAAAATCGATCTGGGAAATCAAGAAAACGTCGGGCAATGTGATGCAAGGCCTCAGAGGCAGGAGTAATTGGATACCCGGCAACGAACGTGCAACCAGCCATGATAGCACCTTCAGCAAGTGCCTCATCACCCAGCATCAAATATCTTCCGGGTTTCATGTAATTCATCAAGATAACTCCCCGTTTCCTTCATTTTTCCTTTACGACAATGCTAATGGCAAAATCTGGGCAGGTAATCTCGCATTTTCGACAAAGAATGCATTTTTCTGGAGTTAAGGTATGAGGAATCGTCCCTCCCATGCGCGAGGGAACGTCGGATGGTTCAAGGATGTTAACCGGACAAATGTTAATGCATAAGTAACATAGTACTCCCTTGCAAGTCTCAGAGTCAACTTCAACTTTTACCTTTCTAGACATGGCTACTTAGCTCCAAGGCAATCTTGCTTGACATTCAAAACATTTCATCCGTCATGACCAATAAAAATCACCAAGATAAAACATTTTTGTTAAGATAGCTAACTATTTGATGGAACTTCCAGAACATTTCAATCCAAAATGCTTACATTCATCCATCAAGAATTACTGTTCATTCTAT
>JAJRXH010000696.1 GCA_024276395.1 archaeon | reverse complement strand
GAATGAGATAAATATCTACATAATCAGTTTTTAATCTCTTAAGGCTCTTTTGAAGGGATTTCACTACTTTAGATGACCGCAGGCTGCTTGGCATGAATTTCGTGCAAATGACAACTTCCTCGCGGTCATGTTCTTTCAGTGCTTCACCAATGATTTCTTCCGACTTACCTCGCCCATAAACCTCGGCAGTATCAATGAGATTAATTCCAAGCTCTAGTGCTTGGTGAATGAGAGTCTTTGAATCAGCATCATCAAATTCCTTCCCATATCCCCACCCTTTAGTTCCAAACTGCCAAGTACCTAGGCCTATCTGAGAAATTTTTCTACTTGAGCGACCAATAGTCGTATATTTCATATCAATCACCAAATTCCATCTTGAAATTTTCAATCACGTGCACCATTTCGGACAAAGGAGCCACATCACGAGTTCGTATCACATCAGCACCTTGTAGTAAGCCCATCGTCGAAAAAGCAATCAGAGGAGAAAAACGGTCCATAATAGACAGCTGAGTCATATCTTCAAAATAAGCGTTCCACCTTACGGTAAGAACAACTGGTTTTTCTAGTTCATTTCGAAATTCAGCAAGGGATCCCAATAATTCGAATTCTTTCCTTTTGTCATACCCCATTCCAATCCCAAGATCAATTAGCAACTTTTCTCTCTCTTCAAGACCAAGTTTCTTGATGTTAGAAGAATAGAATTCAAAGGTCGCTTCAACAAAATCCGTCTCAGAGTCCGAATGAAACAAGAGATCATTCATCAAAGCAACTGCCACATCATCGTGTTCATTTAGAATGGATATTAACGTTTCTTGCGTTGTCCACTCATTTAAAGTAACAAAATCAATGAGATCTGCTTTTAAAGCTTGCTTAACTAAATTTTCGTCATTTGTTCTGATTGCAAGGGATACACCAAAGAAAGTATCTTTTAGCGTTTTTAAAGTTGAAAGAATAATTTCATTAGCCTGTGAACTAGACTGTAAGGATGTGGTAACTTCTAGCAAGCGTGCTCCATGAGCAAGCAAGTCCTCGGTCACGTGCACAGCTTGTGCTTCATCTTTCACGTAAAGAGGATGTCCAGGTTCCGTTGGAGTTAAAACTAACTCGCCCATGAAATAGCATCTAAAACCATCAAACAAAAAAGAATTGTTACCTATTTT
Organism: archaeon; assembly: GCA_024276395.1. GTDB lineage: Archaea > Asgardarchaeota > Heimdallarchaeia > Hodarchaeales > S146-22 > JAJRXH01. The sequence goes on along the minus strand of JAJRXH010000696.1, from coordinate 3,433 downwards.
AATCTCCTTAATCCAAGTCTCTACTGGTTCAAAAGAAAACAAGGCATCTTCCTCCTTATTTAACATTCAAAAACAATCTAGATGTAAGGGAAATTCTGGTAAGCGTCGAAGAAAGCCTCGTGCAACTACGTCATGCTTGTGGATGGATTCCTCTGATACTGTTGATGCCAGAACATTTACCTGCTTATCAGCTAACCGTTCCATGGCAATTCGCAGGATAGTACGGGTCACGTCCTCACAAAAACGAGGATTTTCAAACATCTGACGAACAACCCATTCTTCATCTGGAGTTTTCAACAAGGAATAAGTAGGAGAAGAAAATGATTCTTCTAAAATGTCGATGAGCTCCTCAAAAAGAGGCATTTCAGCGGTTCTTCCAACCACGGTTATGGTTGACACCGCTCTTTGCACGTGCGTTCGCTTACCATCGGCCACGGCATAAGCATGAGGACATGCGGTATTACCTCGTGCTCTGATGGTTATTTCATGAATGATTTGATCTCCATCCATCTCAGTAATTAATGTCACTGGATATACTTCAATTGACATCTTTTTAGAAACTGGAGTCTTACGTTCCATGGCAAACTCAAGCTCCATCTTTAAGAGGCCTTTCTTGAAATTGTGCCTTTTTTGAAGCATTCGTAACACGTGAATGGAGATTTCCTCCAATGAGGCGTGCTCATGACCTTTTATCTCTTTCGTAATGCATTCCGTGATTGACTCAACGAGTCGTGACATGTGAACTCCTCTAAACTGCTCAGGCAAATCAATCGTCAAGGTAACAGTCGGAATGAAACGATACCACTTTCCATCACGATTCACGGTAAGGATCGTTTTTAAGCCCTGAATTCCCACTCTTTCTAACGGTATTTCAATATCTGGCCTTTCATTTTGAGTCTCTGGATAAGCCACGTCATCGACCCCATTTCGTTTCTTTCAAGTAAGAATCTTTGTACAGCATTAAAAAACACTTTTATCATCGCAACTTGATGGGTGATAGATGAAAAGCAAGAGATACGTGGGACAAATATTACCATTTTGCTAATTTGGATTTTTATCTGATAAAACACCGTCAAGCGCCTGCTTGAAAATTGGAAGTGTTTTGGAGACATCTCCCAGCACGGACAAATCACAAGTGGGTGTCAGGGGTGTGGACTCGAGATTAAATTCCATAATTCGATTTTGACTTGACAGTTTCCGAAAAGCTGGAACATATCCAGCTGCTGGATAAACAACCCCAGATGTACCAATGACCAGCATTAAATTGGCTTCTTGTAGCAAGAAATTTGCCTCTTCTAGAGCACGAGGGGGAAGCATCTCGCCAAAAAATACCACATTTGGCCGCAATAATCCCCCACAATTGAAACATCTAGGAGGAATTTCCTTCGGTGGTTCTTTCCAATGCACGAGTGATTCACACTCCAAGCATCTTGCTTGAACAATCGAACCATGTAAATGAATGACAGTACGATTTCCAGCCCATTCGTGATAAGGATCCACATTCTGCGTGATAATTCCGATTAAAATCTTTTCACGCTCTAAATCCGAAAGAATGTAATGCGCCGAATTCGGATGTTTCTCAAAAATAAGTTCTAGTCGCCACTTGTACCAACTCCACACCAAATCAGGTTTACTTAGTAAAGCATTGATGTTCGCCAAATCTTCAGGACGGTATCGTGCCCACAAGCTATCAGGCCTACCTCTAAAAGTTGGAACGCCACTAGGAGCAGATATACCTGCACCACAAAAGGCTACTATCTTTAATTTCTTGGCTTTTTCAAGGAAATGTGATAAAAAAGAGTAAATGGAAAAATAAAGACCCTTTTCATCGGGAACTGACACGAACTAAGCACCCCCTTGCTTTCATCTAAAAAGAATCAAAAAACTCAACAGCCTTTTCTCGAATGTAATCGAGAATATAAGACCGCATGCGTGGATCAACGGTCATCCTCAGCACTTTTTTGATCTTAGATGTTGGAAGTCCTAATAAATATGCACCAAAAAAAGTAGCTAAATAATCCAAGTCATCTGGACTAATTTCACCCAAATTAACAGGTTCTTTTCGTTCTGAAACAGATACTTCCTCCGTGGACACTGGTTCCGCTTTTGGAGGTGTCGTTTCACCTCGATAGTATGGCTCTTTTAGATGTTCCTCTAAATGAGTCTCTTCGATCGGAGTCTCAATGGCAGCGGTAGTCGTGATAGTAGACACACCCAATTCCTTTGTTCGAATTTCTTCTTTTTTTGCTGGTTGAATCGGCTTGCCGCGAGAGAGTGCCTCACCTATCTTCTCAAGCCATTCACCACGCTGTGCTAAATCCACTTCAATGAGTTCATGACGTCTTCCGGAGCGCAACCTGAGATTTCTAGCAGCACGCATCGCTTTTGCCCTCATAAGACCGCCAGATCCTTCACCCAAAATGAGGATCACCTTTCCGGATACATCATCAACGGCAATCACGGTGTCTTCATCACTCAGTGCTTTAACATCATCTACTGGAATCAAGTCACCATCTTCAGTAAATTTGAATAATTCAGCCATCTTATTTCACCAGTTACCAACGTTAACCCTTATATCAAAAATATTCTTCTCTAAAAGAAAAAACCACACTGTCAGTTTTAGATCATTTTTACCTAATTTATCACGTGTTAACGGCTGATAACCACGAAAAAGAAATAAATCACACTAACATCTAGAATAAGAAGACTACATCAATATGATAGGAAAATAACACCTTAAATTGTTAAAAATAAAGTTAAAACTCAAAATGAAAAAAGTCGTAATAAAAGTATCAACAAGATCTTAAATCTCTAATCACAAAGGTTTCTTTCCATCTGCGCGGAATTCTGGCTTTAAATACGCCTCAAATGGATCTTTTACGATTAAATGTTCTGAACGTCTTTTTGAATAGAACCACCACAAAATGGTACCAATGAAGAGCCAAATCACGGTACCCAGCACTGCTATGGGTTCAAGTTGTAGCAAGAAGATCATAATGAATAACTTTCCTGAAATGGCAACTACTGGAAATAAAGGAAAAAAAGGGGTTTGGTAACCAAATTCCATCTTATCACCATACTTTTTCCGAATCCTTAGTAAACTCCGATTAGCTTGCAAGAATAACAGCAAGAACATCATATCTGCAGCAGCGGCCACCGTTTGAATGGGCAAAAAAACAGCAATCAATAACATCAGTGCTGCAGATGCAAAGATGGCCACGTGAGGTGTCCGACGCCACCGATTTACTTCTCCAAAGTGTTCCGGAAGGAGTTTGTCCCTTCCCAGCACGAAAGACATCCGTGCAGATGAATACGTCGTAGCGTTTAAAGCTGATAATGTAGAAATAAGTCCTGCAAAAATGAGTAATGTTGCACCTAAGGGCATAAATTGCTTAGCGGCTTCGGCTAAGCCAAGTTCACCAGCGTTCGATAG
>JAJRXH010000695.1 GCA_024276395.1 archaeon | reverse complement strand
CTTGATAAGCGTTGCCGACCCAAAATTCAACACCATCAAAATCTTCCACGGTAAGAACGTCTACGGTTTCTTTCATTGATGACCTTCTTGGTTCCTCAAACTCTTCTACGTCTCGCGAAATTTTTTGTTGCGTGATCATTTTTTTACCTCCATTGAAGGATATCCGAGCTCGCGATGTTTCGGTATACTTAAAAAATTGTTGATCACGAAGTAAAACGTACCTTTGCCATCATCTTAATGAATCACCATTTCACCCTATATAGGACTCCTTGAATGAAAAAAAATTAGTGATTTTTCTCGAGAAGATATTTTCGTCATCTTGAATCATTCACATTTCATTACATGAAGTATTTAGTATAGTTAGTATTTTTCTTGGGTTTACATTGTCTTTATCGGTCATTATTGATCTTTTTTGATTTCTAGGATATGCGAAGTTTTTTAAAGGTCAAGAGTTGATGGAATTACGTGCGTGCAGTCACGTGTAGTGCAGGAATGACAAGAAGGAATTGATGGATCACGATTGGAGGAAATATGATGAAAATTCACCTGAGAAAAGGAATGACCCCAAGGCAAGGTCACACGAACATTCCGGAAGGAAAGTATGAAGATGAACACGGAAGAGATGGTTTTTTTGGTCGTGTTTCACATCTTTATCACGAGAATCCACCAACAAATTGGAAGGTAATTGAAGGAGAATGTGTTCCGAGGGCGTTAGATACTCGAAAACTTACTGATGAGCATAATCCAGTTTGTTTCTTGATGAATGATGACATCAAGTTTCATTCTTGGCGTCCAACCCGTGCTTATCCTTGGTATTATAGAAACGCAGACGGAGATTTGCTGTATTTTGTACATCGTGGTAATGGGATTGTAGAATCGGATTATGGACCACTTGCGTATGAAAAAGGTGATTACATCGTGGTTCCCAAGGGCACCACGCATCGTGTCGTTCCCTCTGGACCCAGCAAGTTCTTGATGATCGAAGGTAAGGGAGAATTTGAACCACCCACGAAAGGGATCTTGGGACATTATGCCATTTATGATCCAGCTCTCATTGAAATTCCAGAACCTAAGGCAATGGATGGGGAAGAAGGTCAAGAATACGAAGTAAGGGTAAAAAGAAATGGGCGATGGACTCGGATTGTCTATGAATTTCATCCCCTGGATGTGGTGGGATGGAAGGGCGATCTTTTCATGTACAAGCTAAAGATGCGAGACATCAAGCCCGTGATGAGCCATCGCGTGCACTTGCCACCATCCGTGCACACGACGTTCGTGAATCGAAACTTTGTCGTTTGTTCGTTCGTCCCACGTCCCACGGAATCAGATCCGGCTGCGCAGCGAGTGCCTTTTTGGCACCGTAATATCGATTATGACGAAGTCATTTTTTATCATGAGGGAAATTTTTTCTCACGGGAGGGAATTGATGTTGAAATGGTCACGTGGCATCCTTATGGAGTGCATCATGGACCACATCCTGGAGCACATGAGCACCAGTTTGAAAAAGAGTTTTTAGAAGAATATGCAGTCATGGTGGATACGAGAAATCCCTTACAACTCACGGAAGAAGGTAGAAATATTGAATGGCTGGAATACTGGAAAACCTGGCAAATCAAATCCAATCTTGGCTCTTCTTGATGAGTTGGCAGAGTGAGAATAGGAAGGAAAAAATATCATGGAAGAGTTTGAATCGAACATGATTCGTTTAGGCAATTATTTTTGGCTTTAAGACATCGAGAATTAATTTTTTTGATAGCTTTAATTCTTTTTTTAACTTGTCATGGAGCGTTGGATCCTTGAGGGAATGAGGCAGTTCTGTCATGAAGAAGTCCTTCAGAATTTTAGCTAGTGGCTTAATATTAGTAACGATTACTCCTTTTTCGTGCAAGTTCCATAATTCACTGGTCACGGCCTGTAGCTGCGAGCTAATCTTTTCCAGCTCGTCAACATTTGGATTATGACTTTCTAATGATGATATGAGCTTGTTTACGATGCTCAAAAGTTCCTCAAGTTTTTCTTCTGCCATATCTAACACCCCTTGTTCGTGAGATGAAGGAAATTCCTTTTCAAGTTCACTTGCGTGTTGAACTTTTTTATGCAAATCGTCATGGTCATGCAACACGTTTGCTGAGAAGAAGCTCTCTCTTTGGAGAAGAATGATGTAAGACATCCATTGGCATGAGAAAATCAATTATTTGTTATTCATCGTGTCGTGAGGTTAATGTTGTTCACATCACGGTCCACTCGTGAACAGACGAATGGACAAATATATAACTCCTTGATTTTCTATCTTCGAGTAGACAAGTGTTGGTATGAAACTTGGTTGGGTGGTGTGTAATCGTGCTTGTTGACGAAAATGCACGGGGACACGACGATTTGTGTGCCATCGTGGCTCAGAAATACGAAGTTCCACCGATAGGTAACTCACCAGGTAGTGAAATCAAGGGATATCTTTTCATTGAATTTCCTCTTCCTTGGAGACCAAAAATCGAAGAAACACCAGATTTTCCACTTGAAGTTGTCGAATTAGCACGAAAACGTGGTTTCAAGCTCCATGGTATGGTGACATCAACCATGGAGTCAGAAGCTGATACCAAGGAGAATGATGAATTTTATCACGTGTTGATTTATGAACGGCCCCTAGGCCCGCTCAAGCGCTATCGAAAGATAGAATTGCAAATCCCGAGAGAAAAATTGGCGAAAATAATCGAGAATGTTCTTTTGGGTTCAATTGAAGATGCAAAAGATTACTTGGTAGTTTTGGACGATGATATTAGGGACGTCTTCGTGTGCATTCATGGATCTCGTGATTTTTGCTGTTGCAAGTTCGGAAAAAAACTTCTTGAAGAGTTAAAGGAGAAGGAAATTGATAATGTTAGATTTTGGGGAGTCAGCCATGTAGGAAAGCATTTTCTTGCTCCTAACGTGCTCATGTTCCCAGAAGGGCAATTTTGGGGGCATGTTAACTCGGGCATCATCGAAAAGATATTATCTCGTTCTGGTTCAATTGAAGATGTCGTGTCGCGTTATCGGGGAACGATTGGTTTTGATCCTCCCATTCAAGTTCTCGAAGTAGAAGTATTAAAAAGAGAAGGATGGACGTGGTTTGATTATCATCGTCAAGGATGGATAACCTCAGAAAATGGGATTGACGGAACATATAACGTGGTGATCGATTATTTTGACGACCAAATGTCGAAGATGGGCTCATATGAGGGACAAGTAAAGATCGTCAAGTCAAAACAAATTCTTACCACACGTTGTTCCATGAACTTGCGTTACAAGTTATCAACTGTCATCCAATTAACTCAAAAACCAGTATTGATGGATTAATGGCCTCATTCATTGTAGGCAAATTGAAATTTTAGAATCTTTCAAGTTTTCAAGTTGGATAAACGAAAGGGGATAGACGAATGAAAAACCCATTCAAGTTGTTCATGAATCAACTCATTGACTATGCAGGCGTATTTCCACCAGCAAGATTGCCCTTGTCACGAGCTTTAGAAAATTATCTCAGTTATAGAAGGTTTGACCATCATTGGATTCTTGCACGGTTTATCTGCCCAATAACAGAATTACCACGATTGACTGATCTTCTTGATGAACACCAGGACACTCTTGATAAAAATCCGCTTCGCTTATCGGTAGTACTCACGAGCAGTTCAGAACTGATGTTGTTCTTCATGAACATTAAGGATGACCTAGTCAAAATTCTAGAATTCAATGATCTTTTTGGTGAAATGGTAAAGATAGAAGTGCTTGAAGCGAGAATTCCCGATGAAACTGTCATGAATGCCCAAAATAGTACAAAAATAAAGACTTTTCTCGATGAATTCATTGATTTACTTGATGCTAACCTGAATTGGGTAATTCAGCCCTTTTTAGAGCCACGAATTGAAGGTGATTGGCAAAAGAAACTTTCTGCGTTGTTCAAGGGATTTGCTGAGCATTATGATGTTCAAGCCTTGTGGACTCGAGCCCATTCGTTGCCTCCTGGTATCAAGCTGAGATGTGGTGGGACTCTTCTTAAACATCCACCGAGCATCCAACAGGTGGCACGAATCCTTCGACAATGCGGTGAATTGGGCATTACTTTCAAGGCTACAGCTGGGCTGCATCATCCACTAGTACGGTTCGATCCTCACGGTAACAGTCTTGAACATGGATTTCTTAACATCTTCTTGGCAGCTTTGCTAGCTTTCAAGAAGAACATGTCTGAAGAAATGCTCATTTCCCTGTTAAGAGAGACAAATTTGACACGCATTCAATTTGGTAACGATAGTATTGAATGGAATGGGCATCTATTGACATTGGATCAGATTAAAGAATTTAGGAAGAAAGTTATTTCATTCGGTAGTTGTGATTTCATTGAACCAATTGAAGAGTTGAAGAAACTGAACTTGCTATAGGTGACGCGTTTTAACTACTTGGAGGTGGAAATTCTGGATGATCCCACGACAGCCCCTACGCTACGATCTTTCATTCCCGTAGCACCGAACTCGCATTTTCCCATTCAAAACTTACCTTATGGTGTGTTTAAACCTTCTTCAGGCGGCTCTGCCCGAGTGGGTACCGCCATTGGAGACCAAGTTTTAGATCTTTCCGTCTTGGAGAAGAAGGGGTTTTTTTCAGACACTGTTCTAGACGAATTGGAACATTCCGTGTTTGATGAGCCCTTCTTGAATGCGTTCATGCGCCTGGGAAGAAGAGCTTGGAAGGAAGCACGTGAGCAAGTTAGTTCGTTACTTCGTGCCGATAATCCCTTGCTTCGTGATGATAAGGAAACACGTCGAAAGGCTTTCTACTTTCAAGCAGATGTAGAGATGTGCCTTCCAGTATTTACCATCGATTATACCGATTTTTATTCATCGAAATATCATGCCTTTAACGTGGGAATGATGTTTCGAGGGCCAGAAAATGCCTTGCAGCCGAATTGGCTTCACTTGCCAGTAGGTTATCATGGAAGGGCGAGTTCTCTCGTGGTAAGCGGAAAAGATGTAAGACGTCCGAGAGGCCAGATCTTGCCTTCGGGCTCAAATGATCCCATATTAGCTCCTACCATGGCATTAGATTTCGAATTAGAAATGGGTGCATACGTGGGCATTGGTAACGAGTTAGGGCATCCCATTCCAATTGAAAAAGCCCGGGATCACCTATTTGGAATGGTGTTGGTGAATGACTGGAGTGCACGAGACCTTCAACGGTGGGAATACGTGCCCCTGGGACCGTTCTTGGGTAAAAGCTTCGCGACTTCCATCTCTCCTTGGGTCGTGACTCTTGATGCTCTTGAGCCTTTTCGAGTAGAGGGTCCCCTTCAAGATCCCGAACCACTTCCTTACCTCAGGTTTGAGGGAAAAGGTGCTTATGATATTCATCTAGAAGTAGCAATTCAAGTAAGGTCAATGGACCAGCCTCACGTGCTTAGTAGGACGAACTTCAAGTACTTGTATTGGAATGTCTTTCAACAAGTAGCACATCATTCCATCAATGGTTGCAATCTTCAGACTGGTGATCTTCTTGCCTCTGGAACCATCAGCGGACCAACACCAGATTCATTGGGATGTCTGCTCGAAATAACTCAAAATGGGAAGAAACCCTTAATCTTGCCCAATGGTGAAACTCGGAGATACTTGCAAGATGGAGATCGAGTCATCATGCGGGGTTGGTGTCAAGGTAAGGGGTATAGAGTGGGGTTTGGTGAGGTATCTTGCAAGATTCTTCCCGCCCTATAGTAGCTGGCTGAGATGAAAGCGAAAAAATCTTTCTTGTCTTCATTCGAAGCTATTTAATTGTGAAATTCCAACTCATACTTGGAAAAAAAGAGTCTGCTGAAAGGAGGATACATCATGGCTAGGAAGAAAATACTCTTAGTAGGACATTGCGGTGTTGATTCACCACGGTTAGAACAGATGCTCAAATCTCATTTTGATGTTGAAGTGGATCGGGTCAATTACATGGATGACGTGGTGACTCGCCTGCAAGAAACACAGTATGATCTCGTGCTGATTAACCGCGTGGGATACTTTGATGGAAAAAGTGGCATCGAACTGATCAAGCAATTGTATCAAGACGAAAAGGTGCCACCGAAAACAAGATTGATGCTCATCACCAATTATGAGGATGCCATGCAACAGGCGATCAAGTATGGTGCTGTTCGGGGATTTGGAAAAAGCAAGCTTGATCATCCAGAGACCATCGAGTTACTTCGTCAATATCTTCAAGATGATTGAAATTGATTGGGCAACGAAACAGTCGTGTCATCATCTCATCCATTTTTGTGATTTTGACTAAGGTGCGTGGAAGAAGAAAGAGAATAAAAAATAAATAATGGTTTTTTACTTATTTTTTTGCGTTTTACATTCCACGTGACCGTGGGCTACCCAAATAAAGGTAATCCAGAGACAAGAATTGCAAGTCCCGCTGGAAAGAGAAAAGACACGAAGATTACCAAGATGGGACGATTTTCCCATCGGATGCCCATAAAGTACAGTGCTATCAAGGAACCCTTTGTTAGGGACAAGAGAGTAAGCAAGAAAATTTGAATGCCTTCTCTGAGGACGAAAGCACCTGAATCGATACTATCACCGACAAAACCCACGAGAATCTCAATTATCGTGAGGATGAACAATAGAACCAGAACCTGGTTCGTTGGTCTTTCGATGTGACCATGGTCTAGTGTCTGTGCTGTAGGAGTGGAAGATGATGTGCTAATAACTTGTGAACTCATGTTACATCACCATTTTTTATCTAAAACAGATACACGATGGTAAAGATGAAGACCCACACGAAGTCAACAAAATGCCAATAAATTCCAACGAGTTCCACGCCTTGGAAGTTTTCCTTCGTGTAACCTCCTCGAATTGCTTTTTGGAGAACGAATGCGACAAGAATGAGCCCAAAGAACACGTGTGCACCATGGAATCCGGTTTGAAGATAGAAAGTTGCCCAAAAGAGCTGGTCACCGCTTGGTAGACTGGCAAAATCTGGGTGCAATGGATTATGTCCTTCAAGAAAGAACTGGTAGTACTCAAATAACTGGAATCCAAGGAAAAAACCTCCACTAAGCACGACGAAGGCTAAGTTTCGAACTAAGCCAGATTTATTTCCACGTTCAATGGATTCGATGGCCTTGACCATAAAGACACTACTCAAGATGAGAACAAACGTGGCAATGGAAGTTAAGGGAATGTTTAGCAGTTCTGAAGGATTGGGCCAGACAACGGATTCTGGTAATCGTTGAAACTGAAACCCACATAACCTAGCAAGAGCTGCTGCAACTTCAGCCCATCCCGATGCTCTAATGCGCAAATCTAGTGATATACCAATCAACAATCCAAAGAACAATGTTTCTGATGCTAAGAAAATCCACATCCACATGTATCGGGGCATATTTCTTGGAACCGGGATTTCTGGTCTGTGAATAGCCCGTGGTGATGTTTCGTGATAGATGAAGACTAGGAGAAAAACGAAAAATGTGAGCAGTGCTGCAAGTGAGGGAATGATCATATCATTGGCAAAAAACAAGATTGCCAATCCAACTAGTCCCGATGAAAGTGCCAGAAAAGGTGGCCATAACGTCACCTCGTGCTCTTCCATCCCGTGTTGTTCTTGTACTTTTTCAACAGTTGCCATCTTAGACACCTTATCTTTATCATACAGTTTATTTATCATCATCATTAATGGCTAGGTTGAAGATACTCGGTGATCGTTATTTCACCTATGCCAAAAGGATCCAGTTCATCTGCTGGTGGACCCTTAAGAATACTCTGTATCATATTGATGACCCAAAGAAGAATACCAGTACCCATAAAAAGTGCGCCAATGGTAGCAACTTGATTGAGAAATGTCCATTCTGGGTGAAGTGAGTAATCAAAGTATCGTCGTGGCATTCCCATCGCACCGAGCATGCCCATGGCGGTGAATGCGAGCATAAAGCCAATGAACCAGAGCCAGAAATGTCCTTGTGCCAATTTACGATTGTACATCTTTCCAGTTACTCGTGGGAATAGATAATATATTAATCCAAACATAGCAGAGACTCCACCACCGATGATGACGAAGTGGAAATGGCCAATGACCCAATAAGTATCATGAATGACCAAGTTTACTGGAGTAACGTTAAGTATGACTCCCGTCAGTCCACCGAAGAGAAAGCCAATGAGAAATGCGACGGCAAAAAGCATCGGAATTTCTAGCTTGATCTTGCTGCCGTACATCGTGAAAATCCAATTAAACATCTTGATTCCTGACGGCACGGCGATGAGAAAGGTCACGAACGTGAAAAAATAGTCAACTTGCGCGCCAACTCCGACCGTGTACATGTGATGGCCCCAAACAGTCATTCCAAGGAAAGATATGGCAGCCATTGAAAAGACCATCGACTTGTATCCGAAAATTTCATTTCTGGAAAACTTTGAGATCAGAAATGAGGTGATTCCCATGGCTGGTAGAATCATGATATACACCGCTGGATGACTATAGGCCCAAAAGATATGCTGCCACAGTACGGGACCTGCCACACCAGAGACCGCAAAAAATGATGTGTTTAAGATTCGGTCTGCTAACAATAGAATTAATCCCGTTGTGATGATGGGAGTAGCAAATAATTGGATGAATGACGTAATGAGAATGGACCACGTGAATAAATCCATCTTGAGGAGTGGTAGGTCAGGCTTTCGCATGAAGAAAATGGTCATGATGAAGTTAATGGCTGCAATCAATGATGAAGTGCCTGCCAACAAGAGTCCTAAAATCCAAAAGTTGACGGACGTATATTCTGGTAGGGTTGATAATGGTGGATATGCTGTCCATCCAGCGTTAGCCATTCCTAAATATGCAATTAGGGCGCCAGGTACTAGCATCCAGAAAGCTGCGTTATTCCATCGAGGCCAGTACATGTCACGGGCGCCCACGAGAGTTGGAACTAGATAGTTGCCAAAAGCGGCGTTCAAGGGAAAAATCACGAAAAAGATCATGGCCGTGCCATGCATCGTAAAAATAGAAGGGTAAGTCTTTGCATCTAGGAGTTGTGCACCAGGTGCGAATAGTTCAATTCTGATGAGCAAGGCAAACGTTCCAGCAATCAAGAAGTTAAGCAAAGCAAAGATGAAATATAGAATTCCAATTTCTTTATGGTTAGTGGTACCCAAGATTGTTCTCCAATTACTCAAGAAAGCTAAATCATATTTTTTTTCGTGAATTCCAGATGTTGCCATCATTTCACCTCCAATGAAAGCACGGATGAAATTCAGTAGGCCATGATTTCTCCGTACATTTGGTAATGTCCGCTTCCACAAAATTCAGCGCACTTGAATCCATACGTCCCTGGTTCCAAAATTTTCAACTTAAATAGATTGAAAGACCCGGGCACGGCATCGATCTTGAAGGACAAATCAAATGAATAGAAGCTATGAATGACATCGGTTGCAGTTACATTTAACAAGTAAGTTTGGCCTGCTTTGAGATAAATTCTCGTGAATGCATAATCTCCTGGGAAAGTCGGTTTACTCACGAAGGGAAAACCGGGATACTTGTTGAGGGTGTCATTGACCACGTCTGTTGCAAGGCTAGTGTTAGGAAATGTTTGATAATAGGCTCTCCATGAAAACTGGCTAGCCTCAATCATCACCGTTTCGTATTTGCCGTCAACTGGTGTCGAAACGATATTACTAAGCACGGGGACAGTGAGGATGAATGCCACGGTCACTAATGCAAGAGCAACCAAAGTCCAAGCGATTTCTAGTTTCATTTCGTTTTTGATTCGTTTTCTCACGGCACTGGTATTTTCCCGGTACCTAAACAAGAAATAAGCCAAAGACACGAGCACGAAGAGACCAAGGCCCAATGAGACAATCATCCCAACAACAAATAGGAACTGAATGTCACTTGAAAATTCAGCATTTCCTCGTGCAGCTGCACCTTGGCTTGAAAGTAGGAATCCAGTGATGGAAATAATTGACAAGATGGCTAATAATCTGCCTTTACGCATGATGATTATTCCTCCTTTTTCTTCGTTCTTGACGAATTTTACCTTGTTCGTCATAATAAAAAAGCAATCTCGTGTTTCATTTTTACCATGAAAAGTTCATTTACACATCATTTAGGTATATTTAAAAACTTTATCTAACCTTCAATGACTTAATGATTACTATTTTCATCTCCATATCAATCCGAACAAGATCTAAGGAAAAATAATTAATTGAGAACCTTTGAAAGGTGCGATTCAGGTATTAGAAGATAGTATGAGGATT
>JAJRXH010000694.1 GCA_024276395.1 archaeon | reverse complement strand
TTTCCAACAAGAGATCACTGCTCTCTAACTCAGAAACATTAGTGATTCTGGCCATGTTAACAAGAAGGAGTGCACTAGATAACAAGAACAAGTACTGCCGAATGAGTTCTTGATCATCAATGGGATCATGATTCTTTTCGTGGGTTTGGCCAATGAATGCATGGTAATACGCAAGAAAGACCGGTGAAGATGACCCAAAAAGATTTTTCATTACCAGTGAATTCGCTTCTACCGGAGATGGTTCATCATAAAGGCATTGAATGGATTGAAATAAAAGTTGCCATTTTTTCCTGGGGAGGCAATGTTGTATTTCACGGACAAGGAGCTTCGGCCAGTTAAAGTGAACGTGAAGCTCCTTTCCAGATTTTCTGATGATTTTCAAGGAGAATTCTTGAATGATGCTCGAAGGACGTGGTTTCATTTCGATGATTCCATCATCACGCAAAATTTTTTGCAGTCGCTGAAATGGTTCACGTGACACGCATCTTCCCTCACTAGGTCTTGTGGTCACTGGTCTAAAAAGGTTTTTGAATGCTCTAAGTACACGTTGATTGGAGCATGATGATGTTTCGAGTTGTCGAAATTCACGGCGCCAAAAACGTGAATTCATTATCAAATTTCCTTTTTCATGGCGATAATTTAGATGTGATGCAATTCTTGTTAGATGAAGGATGGAAAGAACGATTCAAGCTCATTTATTGTGATCCACCATTTTTCACGGGTACTACCTACCGGTATCAGAAGATTAGCGACACGGAACAGGTTGATGTCCTCTCTTATCATGACAAGTGGCCAGGAGGGATCACCCAGTATCTTGAATACCTGCGTGAACGCCTGAAGTTGATGCGTGAATTGCTTTCATCACGCGGTTCTTTGTGGTTCCACGTGGGACTAAAAATTTCTCATCACGTGAAATTACTTCTTGACGAGATATTCGGCCATCAAAACAGGCTAAATCAAATTGTTTGGAAAAAAACAAACAGTCCTAAATCACAATCACGTGCTTTTGGCAACCAATATGACGTCATTTTACTATATGCCAAGCAACGATCCAAGTTCACTCTCAATCCAGTATTCAAGACTCCAACAGAACGATATCTAAAAAATTTCTCCAAGGATGATGGAGACGGGAGGGGGCCATATCAAACCGTTGCGCTGATGGCCGGGGGTCTTCAGAAGCCAGCTGGAAGAAAGGTATTCGAATTCCGTGGTGTAAAAGCTGCGTGGTTATATTCAAAGGAAAAACTGGAACAATTCTGGAAAGAAGGACGAATCTATCGCACCAAAACAGGTAAATATCGCTTGAAAGTATATCTAAAGGATATCAAGGGACAACCAGTCTCCGACTTGTGGACTGATAAAGATGTATCTCCCATTCAAGGATCATCCAGCGAATACCTGGGTTTTCAGACGCAAAAACCAGAATCTCTGCTCCATAGAATCATTCAAGCTGGATCTAGTGAAGGTGACTTGATTGGAGATCTTTTCGTGGGATCGGGGACCACGCTTGTTGTGGCCAAAAAATTAGGCAGATCATGGGTAGGATCAGATATCTCACCTTCAGCCATCCATCTTACTCGCAAGCGCTTGTTAACCTCATCAATGACCACTGTGAGTGACTGTTCTCGAGTTGAATTTAATCCGAAAGAAACACAAGAATCAAGTGGATTTGCACTCATGACCGAACAGTTTCACATCAAGTCAATCAAGAAATATGTTGATCATGTTTTCTTGATCTTGCCAACAGTGAGTGAAGAGACACGGTTGAATTACCTTGTTTTGAATGAGAATGATGAATCAGAAACATTCATTGATAAGACGGGGAAAACTAAAACATTTACCGAGTTACTAAAGGAACCCGAAGACGATGATATTTCACGGCCAAACTCACCCCATTCTCCACTAATCATCAATTTTTATTCGCCCAACTGGGAGTTACAACGAGTCCAAGATCTGCAATCCTCTCTCGAGTCTCGTGACATCATCACGAAATTTTGGAACTTTCCCACTTCCTTACTCACTCTCTTGACAGATTCAAGAAGGTTAACCAGCCTCACGAGCAGAATGAAGGAAAGAAAAAAGAAAGACTACTTAAACTTGCCAGCAATTCCTTGGCAACTGCCAAGATTAAAGGTGGCTTTAACTTTTGAACCTCCATTACTTCACGTGGCAATCACGGACTTTGAAATGAAGGATATCATCGTCAGAAACCATTTCCGCCGACACGAACAAGAATCCTTCCATCTCGATTATTGCGCATTTCAATTCGGTGCTCCTGCTAAGATGAATCCCTTCACGGCTGACGTGGTCATCTTTCAAGGAAATTCAGCAACTTCCATTAACTGGCAAGATTTGTGCATCGATCTATCATCAAGACCATCCAACATGAAAAGAAATTTCATTGATGTTGGCATGAAACTGGTAGATATCCTGGGCAGAGAAGTTTACGGTTTTGTT
>JAJRXH010000693.1 GCA_024276395.1 archaeon | reverse complement strand
CATTGAAGGGAGCATGCTCACTCTCAGAGTTGTCAACCAATAACTTTGGAACTTGAGCTTCTCTTCTACTCCGAAATTGTGCTAGGATGAAAAAAGCTACTAGTGCCACGAAAATGCCCCATAGCAATTGATTAATGAAAGCCATGAGAGTAAGAATGATGATAGCTATGGGAATGCCAAAGAGGAGAAGTGTCCGCGTCCGTTCTGCCGCTTGAGCTTCTTCACGGATCTTTTGAACCCATAATCGCCCCTCTCCAGCTGGAACAGTAATGATCCTTGGATTATGGGGATCATTGGGATTGGGGAAGCACAAGATATCTTCAAGTTCTTCTCGGGGCAATAATTCACTCAAGGCTGCACCTAACATGCTTTTTCCAATTCCAGGGTCACCAATGAGCATAACATTTCGGCGTTGAATGGCAGCTTTCTTGACCACCTCAACGGCCTCATCTTGTCCAATAACCTGATCAATAAGTCTGGCAGGCACTGGAATTTCTTGGGTGGTTTGGAAATCCATATCTAGCGTTATTTCTTCGTCTCGAATGATTTGGCTGTCTTTTCTCTTTCGTTCTTCTTCTTCAGCATCATACCAGGACGACATGTTCACATCACGAAAATCCGATGATTTAATTTGCCTCTGAGTACTTATCTGCTCCGTAATCTAAAATAGGTTTGCTTTCGTGCGAACTACTTATCACCAGACAAGTATTCATTCACGCAAGATTTTCCTAATCACTTGTCATTCGTAAATACATAAATCATTCTAGTCATCGAACGATGAACGTACCACTTGAACGTTCTCAACAACTGCAAGTGACTTTTCTTGGGGAAAAAATCTTCTAACGATACTTCATCAATGAGGGACATGACCAGAAATCTTTTTGGTTTGAGCACTCGTTCACACTGCTGTAAAACCTGATGCAACAAATTAGCAAGAGGAATTCCCAAGGTACTCGCACCACGGCCATATGGAGGATCGAAGACTACAGCATCCAAGGAATTTGTTGCCAAGGGCATCAACCGAGCATCTGACAAAATCAAGTGCGCCGGAAGTTGCATTCCTTGGATGTTCTGCAAGGCTCCCCACGAGACAAGACGGCTTAACTCTATTCCCAGAGACAATACTTTTAGATCGACGGATTCAATGAAAGTTGAGCCTGTACCACAAAAAGGGTCAAGCAAAACATCACCAGATCTAATTTGAGCCATATTTATCATAGCACGAAGAAGAAAGGAATCTAAAATTGACGGATTACTATAAGGACGATTCTTTGGATTCTTTTGTCCCAATATTTTTCGTGCAGAGACTGCCAAGCGTTGGTAAACATGCACTTGAGATGGTGTTAGAATCACGCGTAACATGAGCTGTGGTGAGTCTAAATCTACTCGAAGTTTTCCTCTCCAATAATCATAAAGTAATCCGCCTAATTTTTTCTCAATCTCTAAAGAAATATGACTAAAAGCAACACTTCCAGCGAAATTTCCGACTTTCAACACTCTAACTGCAAAGTTTTCATACGTTTTGGGGAAATCTTTCCAAAGATCACTCTCTAAACTGTCTTGAACTGTACTAAGAAGTTTTTCAACCAAGTCCACCTGATCATGCGTTTCTAACTCAGGATCAGACACTTGATAGGAAATACTCAATAAAGATCGTCCTAGTTCATGAGAAAGAGCCAATCGTTGGACTATTTTCTTTAAGATGACCTCCATTTCATATAATGCACGAAAGTCAACATCATCACGAAATTTAATGAACATTAGCCGGTCAGAAAGGGATCCTTCTAACACGGAATGTTCTAATGATGCCTCATCAAAATGGGCACGAAGTTGTTGCTCCAACTCAAACATTCCCATTGTAGGATGGTCTCCACTCAGCAACACGACAAATACCACAAATCATCACCAGTCGGCACGAAAAAATTAGAAGAAAACATCAGAAGTTAGATTTTTTAAGACTGACTTCATCGAATTGAATCGTTTCTCTGCATCTTGACTCATCGATGCTTTGATTTCTTTTTAGCATCGTCAAAGACGGCATCCTTTGGTGAATGCATTGAGACTTGTGGTGAATCTGGTGGAAGAGGAGTTCCTCCAGGTTTAATCCATTCCCACCTGGGAGCAATCCCATTTAACACGATATCTGGCTCCGTAGTCTCAATTCTCAAAGAAATGGTTCCTAATGGTGATTCATGCATTTCATCACAAAAACTCAATCGATGAACCATGGCCGCTTGCTTGTGAAAATAAACTAGAAAGCGTGGATGTCTCCACTTTCGCAGGAGATGAGCACGCGCGGAATCAAGGATTTGAGCCATCATGAACAAGCGAAATAATGTTTTCAAGGCCCCATAATTTTGTTTGTGATCATTCACTCCATGTTCCAACCAGATCATCCCATTTTTCTCACTTACTTGAGAAAATTCCTGAATCCAAGAAAAAAGATCCGCGAGCTTGTTGGCTACTCGTGCTGGATCTTCTGTTAGATATACTGGAATTCGCATTTCAACTCTTACTTCTGGTTTTGTTCGTTCCAAGTATTCAAGATAAACATGCATCGTGATTTCACTCCCCAT
>JAJRXH010000692.1 GCA_024276395.1 archaeon | reverse complement strand
GTTGGTCGGGGGTTCGAGTCCTCCCGGGCCCACCAGTCCTTCTGTTTTTCTTCTTCTGCCATGAAATTCTCAAGGTGTAAATGATGAGTGAGCTAACTTTTTCTGATGATTTGATTCAAGAAATCAAGCCGTGTAAATCTTCGAAAAAAAGATATGATATAGTTTTACGGAAGCGTTTGCCTTCTATCTCAGAGATTCTTAACAAGGTATCCGGACATCCGCGAATATTCGTGATGATCGAAACGCCTTTCGTGTTAATTTTGCGTGTAGGAAATAAACGGGTGACAATTTACAAAACAGGTCGATTGTTAGTGGATGGCTGCCCAGACCCTGAATGCGTGAGGGAATTCGTGATTTCTAAATTATTCCCAGTCATACTTGGAAGCACTTGATCAAATCACATCGTATTGCTTTCCCTTCGCTCCAAATTTTTATTGTTGGTACACGATCACAATTTTTTGAACTAGAAATGGAAGTAAGATCAAGAATATGGTTTTTTCGTTAATTCCTAGTGAGAGAGTTCTTTCATTTTTTGGAACTTGTCGCATTATCCTAACAACTTAGGTGATAATGAAAGAAATACATCTCGTTTTTTACCAGTTACATTTAATAAAGTGTCTGGAATGCAAATCTCGTGAAAAAATAGAATTGATCGATATATAATAAAAAAAGAAAACTGGTCAAGAAGAGATTATCCTTCTTTAGTGGTGCCTTCTACAACGATCATCGTGAGCGTGCTTCTAACATTTTCTAACGCTCTAATTCGTCCTGTGATGGTTTCTTTGAGTGTATCCATATCTGGAGCAGTGACCTTGGCGATGAGGTCATAAACTCCATAGACCACAGCAGCTTCGACCACTCCAGGTATTTCCAGGAGATGATTTAAAACTTCGTCTTCTGCTCCTATTTCTGCATTTACTAACACGTATGCCGTTGGCATTTTAACTCTTCTCCTTCATTTATCTTTTGAGAGTATAGGTTTATCCAAGGGGTGCTCTATTGGAGCAAGTAAAATCCCTTTCTCCATGAGTAGAGCTCATGTTGATGTTAAAAAGCTTTGTCTAAACATTCAATGCTGGCATCCTCTTGGTATTGCTACCATTTCCTGGGATATGTCCCTCTTTCCATTAGTACCGTTGTAGGTCGGGCACAAAATCCCTTGTTCATTTTCTTGATTTGTTGAGAGTGGACTAGAGCTGTTCCAATGGCAATTAGTTCATTTTTCAGAGTCATAATGGCAACCATGGTGTCAGGAGTGATGTTACTCGAAAAGGCTACAATACCCGGCATGCTAACTTTAGCACCGTGACAAATGGCATCAACTGCTGAATCACGAACAATAATCTTTGGTAGATGAACGACAGCATCTTCCATTGGACGAACTACTTTTCGTAGTAATCGGTCGTCGCTATCTTCAAACCAAGCCATAGCAGCATCAAAAACATCCTGAAGACTTACGAGATCCTTTTCTGAGAAAGGACCGGATCTCGTGCGACGTAACTCTTTCATGTGTGCTCCAGTACCTAATACTAGGCCAAGATCATGACATAATTTTCGGATATACGTGCCAGCTTGACACCCCACTCGGAATAGCACGAATTTTTCGACAACTTGAAGGATTTTTAGATAATAAATTTCTCGGACACGAAGTTGTCGCTTGACAGATGATCGAACCGGAGGTTTTTGGTAGATTTTTCCTTCGAATCGCTTGGCATAATGTAAGACTTGAGCTTCAGGTACGGGTTGATGGAGTTCCATCACGCAGATATATTCTTTTCCAGCTGGAAGCAAGACTTGATTGATTCTAGTAGCATGACCCAACGTGATGGGTAGAACTCCAGTTACAGCTGGATCTAGTGTTCCACCATGGCCTGTTTTCTCTATTCGTAGAATGTTCCTTACCCATGCCGCTACTTCATGAGAAGTTGGGTTTGATGGCTTGTCCAAGATGATGATTCCTTTATCAAGGAGTTCTGGTACTGGTCGCTGATGCGGTGGGCATCCATGGTTTGGATCTGTATGAGCGCTTACTTTTTCTATCAGTTGTCCTCTAACGTCCGAAGGTAACATTTGACTTCACGACCGATTTATACATGTTGTGCTTGATTTGATGAGAATGGAGACATTGGGAAAGGAAGAATGAACATTCTTCGTTTTGCGCGGGAATGATAGAAAGAAAAGAAAAATAATCATTGAAATCAATGTCTAGCTGTCTTTCTGTGAGAATAGGATTGAGCTAGGGGGTTTGATTCGGGTGAGAGTGCTTGTCTGGATTTTTCATTCCCTAGCTCTTTCTTTTATGCATCTCTGCGTTATGGAGTAAGAGAACTTTCAGCAAGTGGTTCTTTATGTTTAGAGTTTCATTGGTTCCTTGAGGTAGTTAATGAGACCTTCTTTTTCAAGGGCTTTCTTAACTTCCTCGTCGGAGGCATCAACGGGAATGTCAATTATCTTATCTTGTGGAATGAGATGCTTCACGTTAGCTCTTCTTCTCTTAACCTTACTGACTCCAGCTCCAGTAATGAGCACGAAGTTGTGGTCGATTACATTTACGATTACTGCTTTTTGTAAGGCCTCGCGACCTGCCGTTTTGATTACTATTCGTCCTACTTGGAATGCCTGCATGATGTTTCCCTCGTTATTGGTGGATGTCCGTGTTATGGCTGGGAAAGAAATCCCAGTCCATCTCATCAAAAATCAGACAAGATTCATCTAACTACACTTTTCTTGATGGTCTTTAAATGGATGTCATTACTAGTCTTCTCAGCTAATTGCTTTAGATTCTTTTCACTTCTCCATGGGTGATATTTCTTGAGTGTATTTAAAGTGGTGTTTTTTAGTTAAGATAATTTTGTTTTTTACTGTTTTCCCCTCATTCATCGTATTGAGGTTAATTCTTGTTAGAGAGAGTGGCTACAAGTAAACCCTATACGCGCTAACATTGACCTCCAAAGTTTATTCAGGATAATGATGATTTATGGAAACTCAGTTCTTAGTAGTAGCAGACAGATTCATTTAATCACTTTTGAGACGACAATGCATTCATTCTTTCTTTCAAGTCTTAAGGTAATGACGGTATTGTGACTTGGGTGTCATGATGGCGGCAGTGATGACATTTTTCTTTAGAGAAGATTGGGCGGAGGCGCATCAACATATTAATGAACACTCTTTAAGAGAGGTAAGATTGACGGCAGATGACATTAGAAATTATCAAGTTAGATGGTTTGGCTCGTTTGGCCTTGAAGACGACAGCAGAAGGATTAAAGTGGCATCTTCCCACGATCGTGTTGCCGGTAATGCATCAAGCAGCCATTAAACAGATGCAGTCAATGCCCCATCATCGCGCCACTCTTCAAAGGTTGATGGTCGCAAGAGATTCACTTACCTCTAAGATCACCATGGAGTCGTCTAATGAATTAGTCATAAAAGAACAACTTGTTCCATTGGTGATAGAAGTTCTACCGAGCGTGCAGTTTCAGGAATTCGACCTAGATGTCGCTTTTGCTCTTCGTCGTGATGAAGGGTTTTTATTGCTTCCAGTCGATCGAGTGCTCTTTCAGACAGATCAGTATGGCGAATACTTGGATCGTATCATTTCAAGTGGCATTGTTGGTGAAAAAGCATCAAGGATTGCACTTGCCTTTCCATATTTGGGAAAAGGTGAAAATTTATCGGATATTTCCAAGAAAATTGAGAAAATTTCTCCAGAGATTATTGTTCTATCTGACATTCATGCCTTGCTGAAACACCCTAAAAGATTGCTTAGGTACTTGACCCAATATCATCGAGTGACCAATGGGAGATATCTCACGTGGGCACCACGGATTTCTTCCGAGTGGGTGCCCTTTCTTGCATATCTAGGGGTTGATTTATTCGATTTGCTTCTCGTAGAAGCTTCGACCAAATTAAATGTATTTCGAAATCGTTTTGGTCAAGTTACTGACAAGATTTTTGCATTACATTCCTTGTTTGAGCGGTATTCTAGTGGTCATTCCGATGATATTGGTATGATTTCTGAAAAAAATGGTTCTGGACGATTTCGTGGTTCCATCTTTGACTGGAATGTAAGATTTTTTCTTGATGTTCTTGCTGAGATGATCATCGCCATTTCAAGTGGTCGTCTCCGTGATTTGGTGCGCTCAACTGCTAATATCAATCCGTCCTTGAAGCTAGCCTTGAGATTATTAGGAACTGATGAGTATTTGTTGGAACTGCTGGAAGGTAATGTTCCTCTTCAATTATCAGATGTTCTTTGGTGCACGGACGAAACTGATGTTGATAGGCCAGAGGTTACCAGATACCAGAAATGGACTAGAGCTCGTTGGTTTCCTCCTGAAGAAGTTGCTTGTTGTATCATCTTGCCTTGTTCTTCGAAAAAACCTTATCGGGCATCTCAGTCACATTACTTGTTCACGAAAGTTATTCAGTCAACCTTAGGAAAGTGGTATGCTCTCACGCAGGAGATAATCTTTACTTCTCCATTTGGAGGTGTACCTCGACCTCTTGATATGAGCCATCCTGTGTCTTTTTATGACGTGACAGTTACTGGTGAATGGACAATTCATGAGATTGAGAGATCAGCTTCCCATCTGAGAGATTTAGTGGCAAAATTGCCAGAAAACGTTCCAGTTGTTGTTCATTTATCTGATGTTGAAACGGAAGTTGTTGAACCTTATTTGAGCACACTTCCACATCAAATTCATTATGTAGGATCAAAAGAGCCTCCTAGCAAGGAAGAATCCCTTGACCAGTTAAAAAATGTACTTGAAGAGGTCCGTAAGCGTGTTGAACAAACTTTCTTGAATGCTAAGGGAAAGATGGATAGGAAGAAATCCTTGCAATCTGATTATGAGATACTTCGTACAGTGCTTGCATATCAGTTTGGTTCTCGTGGGAATAATTTACAATCAAGTGATGTCGTTGAGGATTTTCTCAAGGAACCTTTGAAAATTAGGGGAAAAAGACGAATACAACTGAAATTTTATCGTGGTGATAGACAGCTAGGAACATTTCATGGTAATAACGGTCTCATTACTCTTACCATTCACGGTGCTGAGATTCTGGCAGAACATGGAATTAATCTGGTTAAGGTCAATACACGGGAATTACGTGGTGGAACTGTTTACTTACCAGCTATCGTCGATGCTGATCCTGAAATAGTACCTGGATCTTCAGTAGCTGTTGTTGATGTTGAGGATCCCACGAATTTATTGGCCTCTGGGAAGGCATTGCTTCCAGGCAGATATCTGAAGGTTTTGTCCCGTGGTGCTGGCGTGACGATTAAACATAAAAAGAAAAAATAGAGCGGTAGGCATGACAATTAGAAATTTCTTTTCGTATGAGGCATCACAAAACACGAATTTTGTGATGTAAATCGGTCGATGAAATTCAATAATGAAGTGGTGTTAATGAGCAAGACATTGGAAGATGGAATGATATCACTGAATGCACCAAACACGACATCCAAGTTGATCCGTGAATTACGTGAAAAGTATTGGAGAGATCATCCCCCAAACTATCGGACATCATCTTGGCTTGAAGTGAAAGAATCACCATTTGGAAAAAAAACCTCCGTCATAACCATAATTCTCTCTACGAGAGGGTGCACGTGGGCAATCGCTCCACAAGGAGGATGCACCATGTGTGGGTACGTGAATGATAGTTATCGTGAACGAGTTACCGCGGAAGAATTAAAACGTCAGCTTTTGCGTGAACATTCTCGTTTTAACGACGCTAATGGTGATAGGATTTACAAAATTTATAATTCAGGGTCATTTTTTGATAACGTGGAGATTAATGAGGAAGCAAGAGAATTCATTCTCAAGTATTTAGCTTCACAGCCTAATACGAAAAAAATCATTGTTGAAGCACGTCCCGAACATATGATGCGTGAAGAAAGACTTGCTAGGGCAAGGGAGCATGTGCCCACTCACATTGAGTTAGAAGTCGGCCTTGGACTAGAGACGAGTAACGATAAGATTCGGAAAGATTGCATTAATAAGGATTTTACCTTTGAAGATTTTACTAAAGCGGTAAAAAACGCAAAAAAGTATGACATGCAAGTGAAATCATATCTAATGATCAAGCCTCCACATCTTACTGAGCACGAAGCATTACAAGATGCCGTGAAATCGGCCATCGATTCTGCGAGAGTTGGCGTGTCGGCGGTATCATTGAATGCAATGAACGTTCAGGCAGCTACTTTGGTAGAATACTTGTGGAAACAAGGGAAATATAGACCTCCTTGGTTGTGGACAGTTTTAGAGATAGTGATGCAAAGCATGGATTCCATATCGGACACGGAAATTATTTGTGAGCCTGTTGCAGGAGGTCTTCAGAGGGGAGCGCATAATTGTGGCAAGTGCGATGCTAAGGTAATGCGCGAAATTGAGCAAGTCATTAAGTTTCAGGATTCGAGTGTAGCACGAATTCCTAGTTGTTCATGTCGAGAGAGGTGGGAACTCATCATCGAGCAAGAGCAACTCATTCCTTTTTCTCTAAATTTGCAAGAATGATTCTGGTGAGGATGCATGTCAGGTATAGTAAGTAACCTTCTAAAGAAATTGAATGTGTTTGGTTCTAAAGATCCCCAGTTGGAGTTCTTAATTGGAAAGGACTACCTAGCTAAAGGAAACTACAAGAAGGCCTTGCATCATTTTAAAGAGGCCTATAAGTCATTCAAAGATGAAAGTTCTCGTGTTAGTGCCTTGGAAAATGCAATAATTGCATCAACGAGGCTCAAAGACCCAAATGAGGTTTTTTCCCTTAGTTATCAATTAGCTCGTCTCATTGCAAAGAATTTCTCTGTAGACGCGATGAAATTACAGCCCTATCTCGAACAAGCACGTCAAGCTGCTTTGCAATTAAAAGCTGCAAGTCCATCTTTTGACAAGCTTGGTGAGGTAACTGTTCTAACATTTCTTGCCCATCTAGCATCAATGGAATTCCAAAATTGTCGTAGCTTGTTGGAGAAATCTCGTGTTTATCTTTCCAATAATGACGATGAATCTCTGAAGTACATGGAAGAAGCTCTAAAAATACTCTCATCAGAAGAGAGTTTAATTAGAAATTGGAGATTTCCTTCGATATCTGTCCCTAGGGAATTTCATCGACTAGTGGAGAGGGCAGAAGCTGTCGCACGTGCGCACGCCAACCTAAGAATAGAGCTGCAAGCAGACCCGTCGTTTGTTCCAGTTGGTAAAAAGCTGCAAGTTAGGGTCACATTGCGTGCACAATCACCATTAATGATAACGAATGTGGAATTAGAACACTTACCTAGAGGCTTGCGAATGGTTGCGTCTAAAGCTCCGTCGTCATCTTTCAAGCTGGAGCAAGGTGAAAGTTTTGATTTTCATTATACGGTATTTGCACAACTTGAAGGAACTTGGCTGCTAGGTCCCGTGGTAGTGAAATATAAAATTGGTGATACATCTCGATATGATGGCAAGCAAATTGATGTTGAATTCGTGGTCAAGAGCAAGAAGGTCGAGGTCGAGGTTCGTTCACCATCTGCACAGCTACATCCAAATATGAGAATTTATTTAGAAATGGTCGAGGAGAAAAGATCTTTGGTTTTGGAATGTTCACTCAAAAATGATGGTGAAAGGATAATTGAAAACTTGGAGATTTTCATTGATCACCCTACCGAATTAGAGTTAATTGAAGGGACCGTGAGCAAGAGAATATTTGAACTTCATCCTAGAGAAGAATATGCTTTCACTTTACGATTCATTCCTAAAAATGGGATTCCTCTATCGACGTTATCTGGTAAGAAGATTAAGCTGCGGGCGTCTGCATCGGATGATGTGAACGTAGAGAGCACTCTAATGATTACTGATGACATTTTTATTGAACTGGAAGATGAGAACGATAAATGATGATGAACCCAGTCAGGGATAAATAGATAGAGTTCTACTTTCTACTTCGCACTACTTCACAGGGAAAGACATCAAATAATGGCAACGGGATTCTTTCGAATCAGAGTCAGCGCTTGTTATCATCAAATGAATTATTTTACTTTGGATGCACCCAGCTAATACAGAGATAGTTAGTCGAGTAATAACTGATGAATTAAGGGGATATGAGTCTTGGAAGAAGATTATTTCAGTTTGAGAGGTGAACTTAAGAGTTGTGCTTTAACCTCTTCGACTTTTTTTGATAGTTTATAATAAGTCCGCCTCATATCTAATAAATTTGGTTGTTTTTCGACAATTTCATAATCAAGTAAATGCTTGAGAGCATAACGGACGGTTCGGGTGGAATAATTGACTTTCTTGATGATCTCGGAGGAAGAGAGTGGCCCTTCTTTTTCAAGAACGGTGATTACCTGCTCGATGGATGGGGGCAACTTGACATTTCTAGTTTTTACTTTAGTCTTTTCCTTGTTTTTTATGATATACATTGCTGCTTCTACAGCCATTAGCATTCACGCACCATTCATTACAATCATTGGCTTAGAAAGAATGCATTCTAACTCTTCCCGTAAATCTTTCTCTTACGGGGAGGGATTACCAAGCGAAGCTGATAACTCCCGAATTAAAAAAATTTAGCAATAGCGCAAGAAAATTTCGTAAATTTTTGGATAATATGATTTTTTTTTATAATTGTGTACCAAAAAAGAAACTTACATCATTTTTGTGTGATGCGATATGACCTCCAGGGATGACAAACTAACATTGTACGAGAAGATTCAGCAAGAAGCTTTACAAAGGAAGATTTTAGATGAAAAAATGGCGTCGTTACTTCCAAGGAGATGGAAAAGGATCGGCCACATCTTGATAATCGATTTGAAGGATTCACTTGTTCCACAGAGACACGAGATAGGAAAACTTTATTTAAGATATGTTCCACATGTGAGGACGGTGCTTTGGCGAAATGCACCAACAAGGCGAATGATCCGAAAACCTCAATATGAAATAATTGCTGGTGAACGGGATACCACAACCATTTTTCAGGAGAATGGTGTAAGATACATCCTTGATGTTGCTAAAATAACATTTTCAGCTGGTAATCATCATGAAAGAAAGCGGTTGATAGAACTGGTAGAACAATCTGGGGAGGATGAACGGATTCTTGATATGTTTGCATGCGTAGGAAATCTTTCTATGCCAATAGCAGTTCACGTTCAAGATGCAAGCGTGGTTGGTGTTGAAATTAATCCGCTTGCTTACATGTACTTAAGGAAGACAATTGCTTTGAATAAGGTAAAGGAGAGATATAGGCCAATATTAGGTGATAATCGCAAAATTACTTTTCAAAATCAATTTGATAGGGTATTAATGGGATATTTTGGTATAAGTGATCTCCAATTGAGATGTGCTGTGGAGAGTCTAAGAATTGAAAGGGGAGGTTGGCTCCACCTTCACGAGTTGCAACCAGTAAATCGTCATGCAGAACTTCCAAATCGTCTTCAATCTATTCTTGAGTCTTGGAATTATGAAAAAGAGTCAAGTGGATTGCTCCAGATAAGTGAGGTTAGAACAAAAAGAGTCAAGTGGATTGCTCCAAAATTACAACATCTTGTTAGTGACGTGCAAATCTTATCAAATTCGCGATAAACTTAACTAAAAAACGAAAAAAAAGATGAAGAAAGAGTCGATAGCTTTAGTTTTAGGCCTGTTTTCATCAGATTTTCTTTTTAAGATAGTTCCTAACATGTTGAATATTAATATGAAAGGTGCCATTAAGAGATTGACGCCTTGGAAAATTTCACTAGTTATTTTTGTCAAAGTCTCGATGTTTCGTTGTTCTGTCTCGTGACGTTCTTGGATTAAAGGCTCGAAGAAGGCTGTTGATGCCATCATAGTTGTTAATGGTAAATGATAGCAATATGATTGTCTCACAGTAGGATTATTTTGCTGATTTGAAGATGTTGTTATAAGGATGTTTCTGTTACCATTGTTCATTCTGTCTTCAGCGGTAATGAAACTTTTTTGTTCATAACTTTTCCATTCAAGTAATCGAGCGATGTATCTATTGATGGATTCTTTAAGTCTTTGTCCAAGCAACCTGAAGAAATTCATTTCTTCTGGTGTAAATCGTTGGAGAATGAAGGACAGTGGTTGCATATCACGTAAGTTTGACTCGGGATGATACCGTAGGAGTATGTTGTCGCTTTGTACTGGTGTCGGCTTTTCTTCAGTGGTGGATGACACAGAGATGCTTTCTGTGGGACGGAATTCATATACATCTCTTGACCAAGCTTGTAATGTCACATTTTGTGGTTGTCCATTTACTAAGATGGTGGTGTTAGCCTCTGCATATAGGTAATACCTTCCAAATCCAAAATCCGGGGTGATGATGCTTGAGTTGAATTGAAAGGTGAAAGATGCGGTGCCATCAGGACCCGTGACAACTTCAAAGTTTTCGATGAGGGATTTTTTGCTACTATTGTCTTCGCTGACAACTCCGAACTTGATTTTTAGGTTAGTTATTCCCTGGGGGATTAATGTTCCCCCACCAGTGACATCTCCTCCGATTTGCATTGCACCAATGGTAAGTGTTACATATCTATTAAGTCCAATAATATGATCGGGTGTTGGATCACCGATTTCTGTAACATTCATAGTTTTCCAAGCGCTGGTGAAATCGAAGTCATTGTTTAGAATTTTCTTTTGGTATTCGATGGGGTCGTACAAGAACGCTTGTGCTTGTGTTTGTTG
>JAJRXH010000691.1 GCA_024276395.1 archaeon | reverse complement strand
CGGGATGATGGCTACGTGGAGGCTGTTGATACTACCATCTATTTTTCACCTCCAAAAGAGTGGCCTAATCCAGAGTTAGATCTTCTCGGATCAGTGTCATCTCCCATCCTCGATGTAGGTTGCGGTGCAGGAAGGCATTCGCTTTATCTTCATGAACTTGGTTATGAGGTGTATGGATTGGATGTGTCTCCTGGGGCGATTGAAACCTGTCAGAAACGTGGTCTTAAAAAAGTCATCTTATCGTCCATCTTTAATTTACCTCAGAATCTTCCGAAATATCAGACATTTTTGCTCATGGGTAATAATTTTGGGGTTGGAGGTAGCATTGATGGCTGCATCAGATTGCTACGGACATTACATTCTCTGAGCACTGAAAAGGCGGTTGTCATCGGATCATACATCAATCCCTTGTCTACGAAGAATCCATTTCATGCTGCATATCATAAAAGAAATGAGATGCTGGGTCATCCACTAGGTAGAGTTTTCATTCGAATCCGTTATTTAGGATATGCTACTCCATATTTTCCATTTTTATTACCTACTTCAGATGAATTTCAAGTGATCATTGAGAATTCCGGGTGGAAATTGAAGAAAGATGCCGTCGAGAGCTGTTGTCACTATTTCATTTTGGAAAAGACAGATGTCTAGTGGGAAGGACACTGGTGAAGGAAAATGGTTTGGATTTTGGATGTAGTAAGTTTTTTGTTAGGCATCGTGATGGCAATTGGAGTTTCGTATCTGACTCACGTGTTTTATCGGGAATATCGACTGAATCATAATGAAATGGCATTTGATCTTTTTATGATGGGTGTGAGTGCATTTTTAGTTATCAACACGATTCTGTACCGGCTTTTAATCACGGCTTTTGATTTGAATCAATGGGACATTTTTTGGAGAGATCCGTATGTTCTGACCAAGTTAATGCACGTGGGGATATGGTTTGTGGGACTTTTTCTTATTAGAGCACATGGAAGATTAATAGAGAGCTCTTTTTCTCATTTGTTCTCCATGTTGCAAGGGCTGATGGTTTTCATCGCTGGATGGTATGTAGGCTATCCGTCTTCACTGCAGGTAGTGTGGATTGGGTCTAATGTAGTATTAGCTTTTTTAATAATTGCATCAGCAGGTTCCATTCTCATTCTCAAGTACATTGCAGCTGTCTGGAGAGTATACCCTCCACGATACGGTAATGAGAACATTTTCATCATTTTAAGGGATTTTCGGTGGGGTAATTATTTTCTCCTAGTCGTTTCTGCAATTCTTTTAATCTTGCAAGAAATTGAATCATTTTTCGTGATTCCCACGGAAATTTCAGATTTGTTTACAAGGATAGGGTTTTGGCTCATTCTCTTCATTTCGATGGCACTCTATTATTTTGGCTTGATGCTCATGCTCAAAAATGACATTAGAATTGATAATCTCCAACTGGCAACATTGTTTTCTCGACTGGAGTTCAATCCAATGCAAATCATTGACCGATTACCTCCCGAACTATTGGCGAGCTTGGAGTTATCTAGGGAAGATCTCGTCCAATTTGAGACAGTCACCGAATTTAAACAAAGATTGTATGAAAAATTAACTCAACAACGGCAAGCTAGTCTGTCTCAAATTATCGAATACATGAAGTTCATCGTTTCAGATGCAAAAAAAGATTGAAAGTTGTAGTTGAGGCAGGTGCTTGTCAGAACCCGATTCTATATAAAACCAAAAGATGATGTCTGCTCATGAGTAATCTCTCGAGTGGAAGGGGTTCAGAGGATGTCTAAAAAACAAAAGAAAAAACGTCCAATAATCAAGATTTTGGAGGATCCTGATCAAGTTAGCGTGTTACAGAGTGAAATTCGAAGAGAAATTCTTCACGTGCTGAGAAATGGCGTTCCTCTTTCCGATGAAGACGAGGCCCCGAGACGATATGAGATGACAGTGGCAGAAATCGCTAATGCCTTGAACCGCTCGGTAACAAGCTTGTATCATCATATTTAATTGTTGAAAAAATATGGTCTCATTGAGGTAGCTAAAGAAGAGCAAAAAGGGAAATGTACTGTCACGTATTACCGAAGAACTGCTCCGCTTTTTCTGATTTCTCAAATGGCCGTGCCTTGTACGCTAGATCTTAAAAACTTGAAGAAAGGGGCGGTAGCCATCACAAATGACTTGAACGTAAAGTTATCACCTGAAAAGGAAGATGAACTTCTCAAGTTGATGCAGAAGATTCACGATATCCAGAAAAATGCTTTGACTAGTATTGCTCACTTGTTTACCGGATGCGTTGAGGAAGAACATCTCGTGCGGAATGTATTATGGTTTATGACGTGGTTAATCTTGCCAGACGATCCTAGTTTTCAAGAATACCGCCGAAAAATCTTGGATTTGTTCTCCGACGTCGGATTAGACCTAAGGCGCGTTCTATAATGGCTGTTTCCATGTTACGACTTTGTTCAACAGATGCTATGCCATTGGTTTAATTCATCATTTCCTTTTTTGACGTAAAATTAAGGCCATTGCGGTCATAACTAGAAAGAATGAAGGCATTGCCTCCAGACTCACGGGCTTAGTAGAAGATTCATTCTGGCTTTTATCGCTGCTTGTAAAGGCCTCTAAACTTCCTTCTTGTAGATTGTAAATGAGAAAAACATCTGAATTGGCCGAGATGGTGAATGAAACATCTTCTGGGCGGTATGATTCACCTAGTGAGAATGTTAGAAACTTTACGACAGAAGATCTTCCTCCAGAGGCTATTTCAATGGTAATTTCATCATGATAGATTCTTTTGGACATGTTAGATGTTAACATGACATCAAGACTTACATTAACTTTCAGCACGACCGTTAAAGGATCATCATTTCTTTGAATTATGGCTTGAAGGTCATATTGCTCTGGGTAACTCTCCAGAACGATTACGCTGATGTCTAATGGCCATGACATCGGTGAATTGAATGCTTCTCCAGAGTAACGGTCTAATGTCCCTTCAACGATCTGATGAACCTCTTGAACAGTAGATTCGAATGAATCATAAGTCACATTGACAACTAAGTTGTCGTAGTTGATGTACACGTTAGTATTGCCTTTGTCTGAATTTAATTCATTAATGCCCGCTTGCAAGAGTCTTGATATGATGTGATTGAGCGAATTAGGGAACATTTTGCCTCGTAGTTTTTTTATTGTCGAATTATCACTATTAGATTTGATGGTTAATTCTGTCTCAAGAGTTGAAAATACCTTGAAATCAATTTTTTCATCGTCTTGTTTCATCGTGATTTGGAAAATCGTGATGCTGTTGTTAGCTATCTGGCCTGTTACCGCTAACGTCTGTAGAAAAATAGCACTGATTATGGTTAGAACCGCTATTGTTGTGGAGGTCGTGATTGTACATTTTGACCAGTAATTATTTGGCATTTACATCACCCAGTGACAGGATGTCTTCGTAACAATTACGAATACGAACGAATTAACTGAAAGACGAATTAACTTAAATCAATTAAAACACCCTTCAAAGTGTTACTTGAAGCGTGGTTTTAATAATGTTTTCGTCAAGGTGTGAAAGAATGTGGAGCATGTTAGATTATGTGAGAAATAATCCAGACAAGCTACGTGAGAGTCTAGAAAGGCGTGGAATGGATGTTACCAAGGTCGATGAAGCCATCAAGTTAGATGAAGAGTGGAGAAAACTGCACCACCAGCTTAATCAGCTGCGAAAGGAACTGAATTCAGTTTCGAAGAAGATAGCAAAGGCTCCGAAAGATGAAAAACAACAACTCATTCAGCAGGCAAAAGACTTGAGAGAGTCCGTGAATAGATTAGAGAAGCAACATGATGAAGTGAGTACGAAAAGAGAGCAGATTTTGCTCAATTTCCCCAACGTCATTCACGAGAGCGTTCCAATTGGGAAAGATGACATGGAAAATGTTCCTATCAGATTTTATGGAAAAATGAAGGTAAAAAAAGAGAATTTGGATAAAATCAAGGAGAATTTAGGAGAATTTGCTTCTACCGTGAAACTTGATGTTGTCAATTATCCGTTGTTTAGCCACATCGATTTGATTGAACCTCGCGGCTTTGCAGATACTGAACGTGCTGCTAAAGTAGCTGGCTCTAGATTTTATTACCTTTTGAATGATATAATCTGGTTAGAGCACGCTTTAGTCGGATATGCCATGGATTTCCTACAAAAAGAAGGATTCACGCTTACAGTCCCTCCTTATATGATGAATCGTGCAGCATATCAGGGTGTAACTGCTGTTCAAGATTTCATTGATGCCCTCTATAAAATTGAAGATGAGGATCTCTTTCTTATCGCCACCTCTGAGCATCCCATTGCTGCTTATTTCAAGGATGAAACCATTGAAATCGGTGATCTTCCCGTAAAAATGGCTGGATTCAGTCCTTGCTTTAGAAAAGAAGCTGGAGCTCATGGTAAGGATACAAAAGGTATATTTAGGGTTCATCAGTTCAATAAAGTAGAACAATTCATCTTTTGCTTACCAGAAGAATCCTGGAAATGGCATGAATACTTGATTCAGAATGCAGAAAAGCTATGGCAAGGCCTCGAGATTCCTTATCGGGTGGTGAACATTTGTACTGGTGACCTTGGCGTGGTGGCTGCAAAAAAATACGATATTGAAGCGTGGATGCCGGGTCAAGGTCGGTTTAGAGAAGTGGTCTCCTGTAGTAATTGCACGGATTGGCAATCTTACCGATTAAAGATTAGATACGCGGAGAAAAAGGGCTATCCAGCAAAGGGATTTGTTCACACTTTGAATTCGACGGCCTTGGCCACGACAAGAACTCTCATTGCTATATTTGAGAATTATCAGCAACCCAATGGTACCATTGAAATTCCAAAGGTACTTCGGAAATATCTAGCTGCTTACGAATCGGCTCCAAAGGAATACATTGAACCAAGAAAGAAATTGTGATGATCTTTTATCTCATCTTTACTTTCTTCTTTATGTAATGGGAGGAAAATTAGGTTGAAAAAGATCATTGTACTTGGTACCGGTTTAGTTGGGAATGCAATTGCCCGTGATTTATCGAAAGATGATGACCTTAGCGTGACGGTGGCGGACATCAGTAAAGATCGGATTAAATGGATGAAAGATTTATTTGGGATAGATGGAATCGTGGAAGATCTTTCAAACACTGAAGCAGTGGAAAACTTGGTGGGAGAGTTTGATTTAGTGGTTGGTGCTGTCCCGGGGTTTATGGGATTTCAAGTGTTGCAATCTGTTATTACTGCTGGAAAAAATATTGTTGACATTTCTTTTTTTCCAGAAGATGCTTTCTTGTTAGATGCTTTGGCAAAAGAGAAGAAGATAACCGCTGTTGTTGATTGTGGTGTAGCTCCGGGACTTAGTAATATGGTTTTGGGATATGCTACTACGATTTTTGATGAAATTGAATCTTTTAGTTGTTACGTGGGAGGTTTACCGCAAAAACGGTCCTGGCCTTTTGAATACAAAGCGACTTTTTCACCAATTGATGTGATAGAAGAATATACTCGTCCTGTCAGATTGAGAGAATATGGTAACACGATAACAAAACCAGCACTAAGCGACCTAGAACTAGTTGATTTTGAAGAAGTGGGAACTCTAGAGGCCTTTAATACCGATGGATTGCGCACGTTGTTGCAAACCATTCCAGTATCCACCATGCGTGAAAAAACCTTGCGTTATCCAGGTCATGCTGAAAAGATCATCCTGTTAAGGGACTTGGGATTTTTTGATGATCAGCCTTTTGATGTAAATGGAGTCCCAATTAAACCACTTGATTTCACTTCTCGAATCCTTCTCAAGCAATGGAAACTGGAAGAAGGAGAAAAAGATCTTACCATTATGAGGATTGTCATTGGTGGAATGAAGGATGGAAAGCACACGCAACTTTTGTTTGAGCTATACGATAGATATGACGAAGAAGAGAAACTATTATCAATGGCACGAACCACTGGATTTACTTGTAGCATGACTGTTCGGTTGATGCTTGACGGTAAAATAATTAATAAAGGGATATGTCCACCAGAAATGGTTGCTCAGACTCCAAGTAATTTCAACGAGGTTGTAAGAGGACTAAAAGAAAGAAAAATCTCCATTCGCTTGACTGTTCAGGGCCGACCGTGATGTAAAGCATCAGTCATCTTTTTGCCAGTCAAACTTGAAAGTTTTTTTTCTCCTTTTCTTTGGATATGCTCTCTTGATGACGTTTTCGATGGTTGAGATTCCCACGAAGGGTATTGCCACGAGACCAATCACCAAGAAGAAACTATAATCAGTGGCGTTGCCACTCGTTAGAATGGAGGCGATGATGGCCATTCCGACAATCATTACAAGGACAAGT
>JAJRXH010000690.1 GCA_024276395.1 archaeon | reverse complement strand
TGGACTTCTATCTTGCCCGTGAGCAAGTAACTCTGGATTGTCAGTGTTATTCATCTAGTAAAAAATTTGGTAATATACGAGTATTTCTTCTAATTAATTGAGGGTAGGTGTATTCATCTTTCTATTAATATCGTAATAGTGATGGAGCTGAAAGATTTGGAGATTCGAGAGAATAAGAAAGAAAGGACTGTTCGATTACGCGTGATGGAAGCTGACTTTCGAGATGTGGGAAGAGGATGGGCGCGTGTTCCAAGACGAATAATGGATTTATTGACGGTAAAAGACGGAGATGTCATTGAAATTATAGGGAAAGGGCGAACAACAGCAATGGTTTTCTCTCTTAGTCCTAATGAAGAATTTCAAGATATCATTAGAATTGATGGAAATACACGAAGAAATGCTCACGCACAATTGGACGATTATGTAACGGTGAAAAAAGCTAAAGTTGAGCCAGCAAAGCAGGTAGTACTAGAACCAGTATCAAAATATGTTCTACGAGGAGCATCAACGTTTTTCAAGCGTCAGCTGAAGGATCGACCCATATCAATTGGTGATAGAATCCGCCTTGAAAGTTTAGGGAGAGTTATTGAGTATGAGGTCTCCGAGATTGAACCAGAAAAGGATACTGTGCTAGTAACAAGCGATACGGAGGTCCTTGTAAATACAAAAGGTTCAATCAAAAACCGCTTTCGGCGGAAAGATAGAGATGATGATCGGAAGCGGATACCTAAGGTCTCTTATGAAGATATCGGTGGCTTGGATGATGCCATTCAACGTGTCAGAGAGATGGTTGAATTACCAATGCGATTCCCTCAATTGTTTGCACGATTGGGGATAGAGCCTCCAAAAGGCGTGCTAATGTATGGGCCTCCGGGTACTGGGAAAACTATGTTAGCAAAGGCAGTGGCTTCAGAGACGAATGCTCATTTCATTCATATTTCAGGACCAGAACTTTTATCAAAGTATTTTGGTGAATCTGAAGAAAGAATTCGTAAAGTATTTGAAGAAGCAAAAAAGAATGCACCAAGTATCATTTTTATTGATGAAATTGATTCCATTGCATCAAAACGTGATGATTCTTCGGAAGACGTGGAAGCAAGAATAGTCGCTCAATTGCTTAGTCTTATGGATGGACTTGAAAGTCGTGGTGAAGTTATTGTCATTGGTGCTACGAATCGTCCAAATGCTGTGGATCCAGCTTTACGTCGCCCCGGGAGATTTGATCGTGAAATAGAAATCGGAGTTCCTAACAAGAAGGGACGCTATAAAATTTTGAGCATTCATACTCGGAAGGTTCCTTTGGCCGAGGATGTTGATTTGGAAAAACTTGCAGAAATGACATATGGTTTTGTTGGTGCAGATCTTGCATCATTGGTGAAGGAGGCAGCGATGAGAGCTGTCAGGAGGATCTTACCACAGTTAGACTTTAGTGAAAATCACGTGCCGCCTGAGATTTTACAAGAACTAAAAGTTACAATGGCAGATTTTATGGAGGCATACGCAGAAATCACCCCTAGTGCCCTAAGAGAGGTATATGTAGAAATTTCGGAAGTTAGTTGGAGTGATATTGGAGGGATGGAGTATGTCAAGGAGCAATTGATTCAAGCCGTTGAATGGCCATTGTTTTACCCAGAACTTTACAAGTATGCTAATATGCAGCCTCCACGAGGTATCCTTCTTTATGGTCCCCCTGGTACTGGAAAAACTCTGTTGGTTAAAGCACTTGCTAGTCATTGCCACGTAAACTTCATTAACATTAAGGGTTCAACGATCGTATCTAAATGGGTCGGTGAGACGGAAAAAGCGATTAGCGAAACATTTCGAAAAGCAAAGCAAGCGGCACCTTGTATAGTTTTTTTTGATGAAATCGATTCCTTGCTGGGAAGAGAATTAGCAAAATCAGATGCAGACGGCTTGGGTAGTCGAATCATATCAACGTTTCTTACTGAACTCGATGGGATTGAGGACTTGCAAGGCGTTGTTGTGATAGGAGCTACAAATAAGTTAAATAGAATAGACCCTGCCGTGTTGAGGCCTGGGAGGTTTGATCTTCTCATTGAAATTCCTTTACCAGATTCGAAAGCTAGAAAAGAAATCTTTGATATCTATTTGGCCCATATGCCAACGAAGGGTGAGTTTGACTGGGAAGCTATCGTAAGATTGACTGAGGGGATGACTGGAGCGGATATTAGAGCAATGACCCATCAAACAATGAATCGTCTACTCTCACAATTTATCAGAGAAATTCAAAAGAAGAAAAGGGAGATACCAAAAGGGAGAGAGTTGGAAGAATTACTCGAAAAATATGGTCCAATGATAACTAATGAAGAATTGTTATTTACCATTAAGGAATATCGGAATCATTTTTTCATTAAAAAATAAAAGAAATTCTGCCCGAGGTAGAACATCGTAACATTAAAGTTGCATCTCTCGGGCATTAACGATTTTAATTCTGTCCATTACCTTCCAGTATTCTACTTCTACAGTTTTGCCAGCATTGAAAAGATCTTGGATTTTCTGTACCACATCTTGTTCTGGGGGTTGCGGTGCATCAAACATTTCATAGGTCTCTGAATCCATCAGTTGAATGGTTCCATCGGCATGAATGTTAGTTACTTGTGCTGTTCTCTTGTCGATGATGGGAACATTTACTCTTTTATCGACTGGTGAAATTAATTGTCGTTTTTGTCCGTCAAAAAGTCCAACCATTTCGATTCTTGCTTTTGCTGATCCGTGTTTTCCCGGTTTACTCTTTTCAATTGAGATGATTTTGCAAATTTCACCAGAATCAGGATCAATGATGTAACGACCTTCTTTTAATGTACCTATTTTAGTCGGTTCATAAGACATGATTCTCACCTAGCTGCTGGATGATAAGAGAAAACATTTAGGCGAAAGAGAAGACTGTTGGAGGATTCGATGATTAATTCATCTTGTGCATCCTTTTTTTCCTACGAAATATATATGTTATGGCTAATGGCATGTGACTGGAAAGAATCAAGATGACTTGAAAAGAGGGAACCGCAGAACTGGGAGGATAGGGTGGTGTTGGGTTGTTTAGTATTTCGTCGTCGTTCATTGGATGTCCTTTGTAAATCAAGTCGCTGGTCGTTTGATGGATCATTCCAGTTCCTTGCCATTTCTCGATGCGAATCTTCGTGATTGTTTGTTCAGATAAAGTTTCACGTAGAATTTGGAGGATGTTTTCTCGAGTGTTGCTTGATAACTCTTGGTTACTAAAAAAATGTTTAATGCTGGCCAGAACAGCTTCCGTGAGATATGAATTTTGGTTTTCAAGATAATATTCAATTAATTTATTGTCATTGCTTGTTAATGATGGATAATATCTGGGATTTAGTAATTCCCAAGAGGTCCTTGTTAATTCTCTGTTGACAACTGGTACTAAGGAACTCTTTTCAGAGAACTGGTAATCAAATAATAGCGCTTCTCGTGTCATGGGAATGAAAGTAGCGCTTTCAGGTTGTTGAGGGTATTGAAAAGTAAGATTGGATTGTAGGATTTTTTTTGTCTCATCACTTTTAAATGATTCTTCATTTCCATCGATGAGAGGTGTCAACTTGCTGTGGATATTAAAGTTTGTTCTGTTGACTTCTAAAACTTGAAAACTTGTAAGGTATGAAAATTTGATTATTTGGAGTGATGTATCATTTAATCGACTATAGACATCATTCTTCTCGTGATAAAGAATGAATTTCTTGTATGTTGGCTGAGTAGGAATCTCTAAGGGGTCAAGAAAGAAGACGTTGGGTAATTCAACCATTGAGATGTTTGAGAAAGTGTTTTTATTGCTGATATTCTCATTAATTAACATCCATTTTATGGGACTTAACTTCAGTTGGAAATCGAGAATGAAATGTGCGGCAATTGGTGAATAAAAAGGTCTAAATTGAAGACGAATTGTGAGTTTTTCGAATGACATTATTGCCCAAGGGTTTAAGGGATAATAAATACCAGAAAAAGGAATGATTTCCTGAGGTAATTCTGAATTAAAGATGAAGATCGGATTATTGATGGAATATTCAATATTGTTACGGTCATAATTAGTGGAGATGTAATGATGGGATTGTGAGATATTTGGAATTGTGACTCCAGCTGGTGTTAAGGTGTCGTTAAGTACCTGTAGGAATGTAGGATTTATGATGAGATAAGAGTATAAGAAGTTTGTTATGTCATCGGAGTTGAGGTTAGAACTAAAACTATTTGTTAAGTTGTTGGGTGATGTGAGATCAATGCCAAACCCAAGAAATTGTTGTCTGAAAATGATCAGGTTATTATCTGGAGATTTGAACATTACAAGGAAGCTTGGAATCCCCAGAGCATAGTGAGTCATTGATACTAGGTATCCAGTAGTTGGAATGAGGTATTCTAATCCTCTAATAATTGGAAATAGAGTAGTTACCGTGAAGTTCGTGATGTCATTTTCAGCTTCAGGGTTTTTTTGGAAAGTATGCCAAGTAGAATATGAAAATAAGGAGCGGGAGGGATTTTGATCAATTTCATTGATAAATTGGTCTAACAAGCTATACATTTGCTGTGGAGTGATAGTAAGGGATAGATTATTAGTGATGAGTTGAACTGGAGTTAGATATTCGGAATCGACATCAAGGAATGCAAATGAGGTCGTGTTATCCCAATAATGAAGTAAAAGTGGAAAAGGATTATCATCTATTGCCATTGTGGGATATGATGATTGAAGATTGATTAGACTGATCAGAATTAGAGTTAGTACGAAGATCTGAGCCTGAAATTTTAGCCAGTTGGAATTGTTAATTGACCACACGCTTTACCACTCATCCTTGAAAAGTAATTTTGAGATTTGATTTCTTTGTTCAGGATCTAGATAATAAGCGGCCCTTTTGTTATCACCATGGATGTTACAACTTATCATTCCAGTCTCAAGCATTCTTAATAGATGGTATCTTGCTGTTTCATGATGACATTTGACTTTTCTTGCAATGATGGATAATTTTAAGGGTTTTGATGAATTCAAGAGTAGCTTGGCAATATCTCTTGCGTGCTTGCTCTTAAGAAGAGTGCTCCACTCCATTACTTTCAAGTGCTCTATTTTTTTTACTTCTTCTCGCCTATCTCCTGGCCTAGTTAGGTAATAGATCTTATACTTGCCTACTTTCTTACTGTCAATGAGTCCAAATTCCTTTAACGTTTGCAAGTGCCAAAGGACCGACGAGATACTTTTATTCACGTGTGATTGGATTTCACGAAGATGTGCTCCAGAAGATCCTTTGGCCTCAAGGTATTCCACGATTTTCCTTCTTACCTCATTTTGCAGCAAGTCATCCTCTGATAATCTTCTCTTGTAAGGAGAATAGGTAATGCTTCCAATAGCAAAAATGGTAGTAATGATAAGTGATATTATAGTTTCTGTAAAACGCCTTAAAATTCCTAATTTAGCCAAAATGAATGCGAAAGATATGAAGATAAAACTTGCAATGATGGATATTACAACGAAATCAGTTGCTGGAAAGAATTCATTAGGGGGAGGGAGCGCAATTTTACTTATTAGAGAGAAAGAGAGTAAAGTCGTCCAGTTAGTGATGGTTTTTAGAATGTTCCAGATATCGTCATCTGTCATCGTCTCATTATCGGAAGTAACACTTGATATTCTCAATGGATTCATTAAGGGATTCAGTTGGTGCTTTTGTGTGGATGATTTAACATTCTCAAGTGGGATTGCCGAGTGTTGGAAGGTCGGAAAGAAAGTTGTCGTGAAAATGGCGTTCTTGTCATTTATTTTCATAAATGTTCCGGACTCCCAAGAAGAATCATTCATTGTCATTATTTGTTGATTTGAGTTTGTCATTGGCTGGATGGAAATGATTTTTTGGATGTTTTCTGTTTTTTTAATGTTGACCCATCCAGCCTTCCCAGTGGTAGTGATGTTAGTTGAAGCGTATTGATTTAGGGATAGTGAGACGTTCTTGGGTAGATGTTGCATTAATGATGTGGGAAGTTGTGGATTAGAGATCGTAAGCTGATAAGTGCTCAGTTTTGACACGTTTGAAATTTGACTGGAGAACCAAGCATACCGTTCTATTCCGAAGATTCCCCAGTAGTAAGGATCGATCCATTCGAAGCTGGGTGTCATCAAGAAGATGTTAATGTCCTCACTGATGATTTTGCTGAGTAGAGTACCATAATAATAATCCCATGTTAATGATATGTTCGAATTAATTATCCAAATAGCCTTTAATTTGTCCCAGTCAATCCCGTCATTTTTCAATAAGGATGATATATCTGTCAACTTGTGATGTTGGGCAGTTGCTGTTAAATTACTGCTTAGCCATCTACTTATGAGATAATCTTCTTGCGATCCATAAAGAATGAGGATGCTGATGGAGTTGCTTTGATCAGCAATATACTTTGGGGAATTTCTAACTCTTGGAGAGAAATTTTCATTATTTAAGATATGTCCTCCAGTAAGAATCAGGTTGAGGCCAATTGAAAGGATTAAGAATGGTAATAAAGTCATTATGCTTCTTTTCTTCATTTTAGTCCTCACGAACACTGATTTTGGGCTATTCATGGATAATTATCCAACCTTAGTTGAAAAACGTTTCTTCATCTTTGCGGAGGTTTGTTTCAATTAGCTTTATATTAGAGCGGTGAGAGTAATATAACTGAGGACAAATAACTTGAGCTAGATTCACGTTAAGTACCTGTCTTCTTGCATGAGAAGCACGGCTTGACGTTTTTTCTTAGCTTCACGTTGATTTATTTACGAGGTGAAATAGAAAATGAAATCAAAAATTAGCATCATCAAAACTGCCGGGATTGCCTTGTTAATGCTTTTTGCATTATCAGCCTTGGCACCAGCAGTTAGCTTGAGAAACCCTTCCGATGTATTAGGACACGACTTTTCGGAATCAGCTTTTGCATTAGAAATTGATTTTAATGCCGGTTTAGGGACGAGATTGAACGATCTTCCCGCAACGACCGAGGTTGTTAGAGATTTTACGGATCCTAGCAATCCAGCGGTAAGAACTACTGACAGTTATGAAAACCGAGACCAGCAGTTTTTCCTTGTATACGTGAATCAAAGTGGTATTGAAACCGCTTATCTTGCCTTGGAGAAAATAGGGTTTGATGTCAATGTATCAGTTGCATCCGTTACTCAACGCTTATTTCACGTAAATGGAACAATGCCCTTTCAATCATTGTTTCAGCATTATACCTTTGGAGGAAAGGATGTATTCATCTTGAACGAATTTAACGGGCT
Organism: archaeon; assembly: GCA_024276395.1. GTDB lineage: Archaea > Asgardarchaeota > Heimdallarchaeia > Hodarchaeales > S146-22 > JAJRXH01. Next base: position 1,511 of record JAJRXH010000690.1, on the reverse strand, counting down.
GTTTGCCTATACAACGACTCCAGATGATCCCAGACTTGATGAAAATGATACAGTATTGTTTGGTTATACGCTAGCCGAAGAACACTTGTTGAACTTCATCGAAAACGGGCTCGTGGATAATGGATTGGGGAGCCTTCCAGATTGGGATGTAGTTGCTGATTTTACTGAAGAAAGCTCGTCCAATGTTGGGGGCGTGCAAGTAAGCAACTATACTTGGAGCATCACCTACAAGAACTTATTAGTTTTCTGGCAAGAAGCAACGGGAGCACCAACATCTAACATTCCGGGAATGCCTGATTCTGCAGCTAGGATGGTCGTGTTTGGTGATCTTGTAGCTATGACTCTATTGGATAGCTTGACATTTAGATTTAAAGCACAAGTCGTGGCAGCGAATGACACTTTCGTCAAGGTTAATGTCATTACCGAATATGACATTGGGAGCATTTCATTGACAATAGTAAGAGATGATGAATCAACCTATCAGGCAATTAAAAACGCATTTCCAGACAAAATCAATGACTCTAACTCTTATTATCAGCCTTCTGCCGCCTATATTATTCCTTCGCCAATTCCATCGCTCCCAGATGTTCAAGTCACACTCCCGGGATATGCAGTGTACAAGGATACTGCAGCGAGAGCAAGGGTAAACGCAAGTACAGTGGCTGAAGGAATTGGGATCGGTGTTCTTACCTCTACTAACGTATATGTAGCAGAATATTCAGTAACCCTTCCAAGTCCCATAGAAGATGGCCAAGATATCGAACTACCGATTTCAGTTGGAGGACAAACTATCTTTGAAACAGACTTTAAGGGTAAAAGTACCTACAATAGAGATGAGTCAATCGATGGAGGACAAGTGTATACCGATTTGCCAGCGTTCATCGATGTCATTGCAAGAAATGATGTTAGAATTGACTCTCCAGTGAGAGAATACTTCCGATTACAAAGGTTTATGTCGAACATCTTTGGTCTTTATATGGCTCGAATGGTTAGTCCCACATTAAATGCAGCCTTGGTTACGGACACAGAGGGTGCGAAGGTTAACATGAGAGTTGATGACATAGCCTACTTTACACTGCTCCAAATGCCGGAATGGAACGGATACCCACTAACACAGGATCCGACCTTCAGTGCCGTTTCTGTCGTTTCTACGGCAGGCGGTGAAGGTGAAACAAGCGACAATGGTGGTGAAGGACCATCACCAAGTGCTCCAATACCAGGATTTGAACTATTGGTCGTATTGGGAGCTTTACCTTTAGTCGTAACAATTCGAAAGAGAAACAGGCAATAAGAACAGGATGTACAACATCATCACAATGAATTTCTTTTTTTGGATTTTTTTCTTTTTCTTCTTTTCTCTTCTGTTTTTCCGATCACGTCATCACGTCGGTGATGCGTGGCTTTCAAGCATCGGCATCGCGTCATCCGTGAGTCTTCTGTCGTTCCGTGCGTTGCGAGGATAAAAAACGAGTCCTCGTGGGATTACCCCTGGTCACGGGTGTTTTCTCTCT
>JAJRXH010000689.1 GCA_024276395.1 archaeon | reverse complement strand
GTATCGTGTTGTTTCACTCGTGAGACTGCCATTACCCCTAGTACCACTAGAAAAGTACCCACCACGATGGGAAGAGTAAACTGCTCGATTCCTAGCACGTACAAGTACAAGGCAGCAAAAAATGGATAACTTGAGGCAATGGGATATGAAAACGACACGTCTGCCTTTGACATGGCTATGAGAAAGAATACATCTCCTATCAGTAATGCAACTGTTGAGATGATGGTTATGAGGAGAATTGATGGATTTAAAGGTGCAAAGAAATCTAACGGAAAGATTAGCACGTCATGCAAGATGACGATGAACAATAATGTGGGAAGCGCCATCAATGCTCTTAGAACCATTCCACGGAGATAGCTCATTGAACCAATTGACGTCTTCACGAATAGGGATCCAAATCCCCAAAAAAGAGCAGCGAGCATGGCTAATGATGCACCAAGAAGTAATGATGGATCCACGTTTGGGAACATGACAAGAATCATCCCTTATTGGGCTTCTGTCAGACGATTTAGGGCACGGCTTATTTGAGTTATTGATGAGGCCATGATGGACCATCGTGATGATGAAAGAAGATCGGTCCATTGCTTGGTCAAGATGATAGAATTCATTGTTTCATTCTGAGAACATTAGAGAAAAATAGGACTGCTTCGTGCTTGTTGACGAGGGTTTTCCAGAATGTCGGTCGTGAGATATCCGGTCCTCTGATAGATGAAAGAAAAAGGAAAATGAAGGTGTCTAGGATTTTTTTCATCACGGATTAAAAATCACGGGATGATATGGAATTCTGGCGTGATGAAAGGTTCATTCTTGATGAAGTGATTAGCAAGGAGCACGCTGTCAAGATGATTAACGCGATGTAGGCAAGTAACGTGAATTTCAAGGTAAAAATGACCGAAGCGTTTCTCAAGAACACGCTGATGACAAAGAATAACACGCCATTCTTGAATGAATCGATTGAAACAAAAGTGCTGCGTTCTTCACTGCTTAGTTGTTCCTGCATCAATGTCGTCACGTATGGTCGTGACATCCCTCTTACAATCTGAAAGCCATAAATGGTAATTAGCAATGAGAATAGATCACTTGCTATCCATAACGAAAACGTTAGCACGGTATTAACGAGCAGGAAGGATTCAATCATCCAACAATTCCGTAATCTATGAAAAGCTCGATACATCACGAAGGATCCAGCTGCAGCTACCACGTTAATGCTGGCAAAGACTACTCCCATTTCCATGGGGCCGAAATTTCCTACGACCAAGAGCATTGGCTGATAGCTCCAGAAAATTATCCGTGAAAGCACGCCTACTGAGATCGTGTACAGCATCAACGTCGCTAGTAGCGGTTTTGTTAGCATTGATCGTGATGCTTTTATGGTGGCGTGACGCATCGTGGTCGCACGATGTCGTTCAGGTTCCTTGACCATAAAGATCATATATAGCCCAATGATTACCTCAATGCTTGCTAAAGTGATGAAAGGTAGTCGTAAATACAAGGATGCCATTAAACCACCAACAATGGTAGCAATGGAGCCACTAATGAAAGTTAATGTGGCCGTCAAGCTTACGATGCGATTAAATAAGTCGAAGCATTTTTTTTTCGGTAAGTCCATCATATAATAGTGCATCAGTGTTTCCAGATTTGGCAGCTACCCCTAGACCAAGTAATGTTTCAGCAAGGGCAAATTGAGCGAAATTGTTTCCTAGTGCATAGATGATGAAGCCAGTTGACAATAACGTCGCTGCCAAGACTTCAGTCCATTTCCTTCCCAGCCAACTGTCACTCATTGCCCCAGTTGGTATTTCTGCCGTTAGAATCACCAAGGAGAAGATACCTTGGAGGAGCAACACATCGCCAAAAGATAACCCCGATTGTAACCAGTAAATCATTATCATTGGGACGAGGAGAGCCGTGATGTTTAAGGAACTCATCACGTAAGCTATAATTAGCGTCCAGTAACCTTTTTCTTTTCCTTGAGTCATTTTGATTCACATCTCTCTTCCTTCCACGCGGATGTTCTCATTTTTAATCTTGATTTCTGGTGTTTACCTGTCATTTCCCCCTTATTTTTACAGGCACTCTGATTTTTTTGACAAACTTGAAGTAAGAACGTTGTTTTAACTTGAATTGTCGTGTCACGGTAAATGATGGTGATGGAATTAACACTAACCATGAAGGAAGTAAGCATGTTGGAAGGCACGTCACTTCAGCATTTCATTCAGCGTCCGTCGATCGGTGCTGCTGGGCATCAACGAGACAAAAATCAGCACGAGAACCAGTGACAGTTCTTTCCGAACGCAGAACAAAAATAAGCAGGTTTAGTGCTGAATGTGACGTGGCACGGAATCTCCACTACATGGGCATGTTGGCCTCACAACGGTTGTGGAGATTGCCTGCAGCACCACGAACTGTCACCAAGTTGGTTTTTTCGTGGAACTTGAAAAACCTTCATCATGGAGAACCTCAATCAAGACTGAATTCATCATCATGCGTTAAGAAAGTAACAGTTCGGAAGAAGAGGGCCGCAAGTGAAATCCATGGTATCGTGCTCTTGTAATTTCAATTAAATTTCGTGACACGCTGATTTAAGCGGAAAATAGTCTTTATTTGGTTGTGTGATGTTGAAGTTAAAAAAGAGGAAGCATGTTTTTACTTGTTAAAAGTAATGGTGAAAAAAAACAAGTAGTTTCCTATTCAGTGTTTGAATAACGGCATTTTTCATTTCACGTGGGTTGTACATCATGCGGCTGTGATTCCCTAATTCCAGCGAGGGTAATCCTAATGAATTCGGCATTTTTCTGCATCTCTGGAATGCTTGATGCCCCACAATAACTAATACCGCTTCTTAGACCACCAACGAGTTTCTTTATGACTTCCTCCGTGGTTCCCTTGTAGGGAACTAATGCTTCCACGCCTTCTGGGGTGATTTCTTGCACGAGTGTTTCGTCAATTGCCTCTGCGTTACTCTCAATGCGAATTTTATCGAGATTTGCAGTGAAACTTGCCATTCCACGCACGACCTTGTACTTGGTTCCCTTTCTCACCACGGAAATTCCAGGACTTTCTTCGGTGCCTGCCAACAAGGATCCGATCATCACGGTCTGAGCTCCAGCAGCAAGAGCTTTAACGATATCCCCAGAATTGCGAATGCCACCATCGGCGATGATGGGGATACCATATTCTCGTGCTGCTTCGGCGCAATCCATTATGGCTGTGAGCTGTGGCACGCCACTTCCCGTGATGATTCTCGTGCTGCACGTGGCACCTGGGCCAACACCTACTTTCACGCAATCAGCTCCTGCACTAATGAGATCTTCCGTTCCTTCTTTCGTGGCCACGTTACCGGCAATCAGTTCAACCTCTGGAAAGTGCTTTTTCAAATCTTTAATCACGTCAATGGCATACGTGGCATGGCCATGAGCAATGTCAAGGACGAGCACGTCACATTGAGCATTGATCAAGGCCTCAGCTCTCTTGAGATAACCGCGTTTCACGCCGATAGCTGCACCAACGCGAAGTTTTCCCTTGTTGTCACGAGTGGCCTCGGGATATGATTCATGGATGATGAGGTCTCGAGCGGTGATGAGACCCTTGATTTGTCCTCTTTCATTCACGATGGGAAGTTTTTCAATACGATGTTTTTGCAATAACTGTTTTGCTTCTTCTGGCGTGATGGTTTCTGGAGCTGTTATGAGTTTTTCTCGTGGTGTCATCACGTCCTTGACCTTGAGATCGAGATTAGTCTCGAAGCGCACGTCTCGGTTGGTGACGATGCCAATGACCGTGTTATTGTCATCGATCACGAGTAGACCACTCACTCCTTTCTTTTTCATGTATTCCTGGCAATCCCTAACGGTGTAGTTCACGTTAGTCGTGTAAGGATCTTCAATGATCCAATTTTGGAAGCGCTTGACTTTTTCTACCTCAGCTACTTGTCGTTCTATTGACATGAAACGGTGAATGATACCAATTCCACCTAGCAAGGCCATCTTGATGGCCATGGCTGATTCAGTCACGGTATCCATGTTAGCACTAATGATGGGAATGTTAAGTTCGATGTTTTTGGTGAGATTAGTTTTAGTACTCACTATTTTTCTTGATTTAACGCTTGTTTTCTTGGGCACGAGTAACACGTCGTCAAATGTTAACCCTTCTCGGATGGCTTTCACTTCTTCTCACTCGCCTTGCAGTTTTCCTTCATGAGTCTTTCCTTTTTTTGAATGATTGCTTTTTTAGCCATGACTCTTCTTTTCATCAAGAGTGGATGAACATCTTTAGGTTCTGAGTTCACCCCAATAAGGCAGCAGCGTCGAGGCTTTAAATGCGCTTGCATCGTGTTGTTAGCATCATCATTGGCTAATGGCACGAAGAATTCAGGTTGCAAGTACCATTTCCGTGTTCTCCCTCATATCTCTTGTTCGTGACGTTCATGATGTTGAGGTAGATGAAAGACTGAATTCTTCGTTCTCTTGCTATTTTGCGTTCATTTTATGGCACATCATTAATAGTTACATCCTCTCCGTCTATTGGAACAGCGTGTCTTGAGACGATTTTTTCCATTTTTTCTCTTTCTTGTTCTTGGGATGAGGAGAACACCGTCACGAATGAGTCATTGATTCGAACATTTGCTCATTCACGGTTTTTTTAGAGTTATTCTCTCTTCTAAAGTAGATAGATTTTTTGAGTTACTGCCGGTTGACCCTTTAGATATTCCCTATTATTTTCTTAAAGGATTTAAGTTGAGAGATGTCTCATTTCGTGACACGAAAGCCACGCAAAAATGGAGAAACACGTGAAGATCAGTTAAAAGTTATTTAAATAGCAATAATCTTTTGTTTCGACACAATTCTTCATCATGACTCTTTTTTCGTTAGAAGAATCTGTTGTATCTGTATAACTAATTAGAAAAAAAGAAAAGAGAAGTAAAACTTGCGAGACAATTAACTAAAACGGACTGACAGACCCGCCACCATTTTCACCGCCCACGTACATCCAAATGGAATACGATGATGACCACCCTCGCACCTAATGTTAGCTTGTAGACATCATAAGCTTTGATCAAGACTCGTGCTTGCGTGTAAAAACCTTCACGGGTAATTGTGAAGGTTATCGTGATCAGATCAGTACCACCTTTTGTTATCACGGATTTTGTCTCTATTATCCTCC
>JAJRXH010000688.1 GCA_024276395.1 archaeon | reverse complement strand
TCTTCATCAAGTTCCACCATTTCACTTAGGATGGGGTCATTACTTAGCTGAAATCCTTCGGGGTCAAGTAACTCCCATCCAGAAGGAGAAAAGTCTAGGAGGATTATTTTGCTCTCAAGAAAATAATCTTCTTCGATGAAAGAAAATCTAGAAGTGTGCTTTTTAATCAATCTTGCTGGTTCTTGAAGGGCGATTAAAAGACCATTCTCACCGTTTTTTGCACCTTCTGCAAGGTAAGTCATGCCAAAAATGGTTTTACCAGATCCAGCTGGTCCGATGAGGAGATTCGTGGATCCTTTAATGAATCCTCCCTCTGTTCCTTCATCTAAAGCTGATAGGCCTGTCGAAACCCTTTCAATTTTTTCGAGAACCATTTGCATTCCCTCCTCGTTTAGTTGTCAACGAGTTATTTGGATGGTTGATGTGAGTTTCTTTTTTATAATGGTCTTGAATAGCCACTCGAACGCTTTTTCTATGTTCTCTCCAGAACGTATTCCTCTTGGATCAGCTGCAACTGTCCCGTAAATGCGGTAATTTCTCCTAATCGTGTTTAGGATAGATCGTTCAAAGAAATAAGGAGGTTTTGCTCCTTCCTGATCTTGTTTGTTGGCCAAAAAAACCATTGGGACTTGAATGGATATCACATCATCCAAATAGGTGAGATATTGTGCATCTGGGCTAAAATCGTGTTCACTAGAGTCAACCACGTACATGATTCCGTCGGCATTTTTGATGAATTGTTCTTGTATCTCGGCAACGAAAAGTCCAGCTTGTCCACTGAGATCAACGAGAATGATTTCTTGATTTTCTAATTTTACTGAATGTAGATCGAATGCCATTGTTGGATGCAAGCTGGGGGGAGGTGGATACCCGTTACTTAGAAAAAAGCAAATACTTGATTTCCCTACCTTAGGTCTTCCCATCATCACGATTTTAACGACATCGTTCTTTCGGATCGTCTTAAGCTCTCGAATTACCATTATTTTCACACATCATGCTCTCATTCTTCTCTTTAATCTCCAAATTAATTGGATTTTCATTCTCCTTTGATCGAGATCAAATCCAAAATCACGGCAAAACTTTTCTGTTGTTCTAAGTATGATGGATCTTGCTCTTTTTTCCATGATCACGTACTCTTTCAAGTATAAATTGTTGATCAATTGGCGAACTCTTGCGGGATCTATTCGGTGTGATAGAATTTTTGTTAGTACGGCTTGACTGATTGGTTGTCGGTAGGCTATGTGGGTAAGGACGAGGAGCTCGTCTTCTGATAATAGTGGCTGTTCTTCTCTAAGTAATGAAGCAATTGGTCGGAACTTTGGTTTCAATTGAAGAACCCATAATTCCTTACTGATTTCTTTAATGAAAAACGCAGAATTTCTTGTTAACTTTTTCTTTAGCCGTGTAATTGCTCTTTTTATCTCTGTGGATTCTAATTCAGTGGCTTCAATTATCTCTTCTAGTCGAAGGGGCCTTCCAGCAGCAAACAGGACGGCTTCAACCAACTCATCGGGACTGAAGGTGGGAATGGTTTCTTCCACTAGTTCTTCGAGTTTTTCCACTTCTTTCTGGATCATTTCAAGATCAGCGAATTGTTGTTGTGAGGACGTGGTTATGAATGTGTCGGTCTCGAGGTTAGTCTCTACAGTATCAGCATTACTTTTCGAGTCGATTTCCATCGTTTCTTGAACGGCTGGCATTGATGTTAGGTTTGTTTCATTTTTTGGCACGAGCACCGTCTTACTTGCGTCAGGTTTTGCGGAAACTTGTTCAATATTCTTGGTGATGCTCCTTGAACTTAGTTCATCAAGATTGGTGCTGGTGTCTTCTTCATCGTGTCGTCCAGAAGAATCTTTTTCCTTTTCCTTTTTTTTGCCAGATCTTAGTCGTCGAAATAGACGGAACATTTGCTTCACACATCCAGATCAAAATTTAGGAGGTTGCCATCTTTAAGATGTATTTTTTCAGTCCCATTTCAATGTAATGTTTCATTGCCTCTTTATTATCCTCGGGGATTCCCAATAGATGGTATAATTGCTTGGTTGTCTTCACCTCGACAGTTCTTCCGTGTGGAATTAGTTGCACGAATCCAAGACGTTGAAGATAATCAAGTTTTTCAGTAATTCCCTTCCCAAATGCCCTCGTGAGATGCGATTGGAGCATGATTTCCCTCCTAACATATTCGTAAAATGCAATGTAGGCGAGAATTCTTAAAGCTGGTCGTGGTATGGCCTTTCTCACGACAACACCTTTTAATTGTCTCACTATGTCATCTTTAAGACGTAAATAATATGAATCTTCTTCTTCCTGGATCATGTATGGAGCATCACGACGAAAATAACGATCTCGTAGCATTTCAATCAATTCATTTACCTCATCCTCGTCCACTTGTAGGACTTCAGCAATCTCCCTCCGCGAAACAGGCCGAGCTTGTAGATATAAGAGGGCTTCTAACATTTCAATTTCTTCAATCCTTTGCTCTTGTTCTGAGGAGTCATCAATGATATCTTCTGAGAGAAGTAGCTCGTCAATGGGATCTTCAATGCCATCCTCAAAGCTTTCATCGATAGAGAGAATCATATCTTCATCTTTAGGTTTAGCATCTTCTTTTTGTCTATCTTCATTATCGGATGTTTGCCCTTCTCTTGTCATCATCCATCATTTCTCCTCATCTTCCAGTAAGAATACCCATTCCCCTATAGGTTCCAGTGAAATGAATATTTCATATGTCTCCAAATCTTGGTAGGCATACACTCGTTTATCCTTGACCAAGTACAAGAGCGCTAGTAAAAGTCGTACCATTATGAGATTTTTATCCTCAATATCGGGATGCCGTTCCATTTGTCGTTGAATGAGTTCATCGAAGGAGACTTCTTTCTTTTTCTTGGTTAATTTCATCACATCTTCGTACATTTCTTCGATGACATCCTCAATTCTCACGTTTGTTTGATCTAAATCATATTCCCACTGAATTGCCTCCAAGTCATCCGCTTCTAACCTTCGTCTTCGTCTTACTTTCGGTTTTTTCTTGGCTTTTGCCTTTTCAGCTCTTTCTCGTAATCGTTCTTCCTCTTCCTTGAGAGCGGCAAGGAGTTCTTCGAAGAAAATGTCTTCGTCGGGAATGTCAAAGGGCACTTCAAGGGGTGGTCGTGTTAGGAAATCTTCTAGAGGCATCTCGATATCAAATTCTCTTCTTTTTCTCCGAATTTCGTACTCTTGTTCTTTTCTTTTCTCATAGCCCAATGCGAGGTTGACTTTGTGCTTGTGAATTTTAGCTGCTGAATGAATTGCTACACCTAAAATCTTGAAATCAAGACCGACTTCCAACAACTTTTCATAAAATTGAGGAAGAATTTCCTTTAACTGGATGGATTTGATTATTCCAATGCTACTTCCGACCATTTCTGGGTTAACTAGATACAAATAAGGTGTTTCTAGTAAAAATTTGGGGATTCTTAACGGAACTTCTTCGTCATCTTGTCCATTTGTTTCCGCATCTGGTAAAAAAGATGCTTTATTTTTCGTGCTCTTGACTTTTACCATGTAGATATCACACCTCATGCTCGCGTTAAATGATGTTTCGTTAGATCGTCGTTATAGTCACGTGTTCATTACTGTTTTTTGGTAAATTCTTTTTTTCATTCTTTTTGGCTTTCTTTTCTATTTTTGTCGAATACATCTTCAATGTCCATGATGATCATCGTGCTTAATCCGTTCACGTTAGTTACACCATACAATCGTTCAGCTTCGCGCATCATCTGTTCTCTGTGGCTTATTACAATGAATTGAGCTCCTCGTTGTCCTCCCTCATCCTTTCCGACTAATCTAGACAATCTCTTGATGAGACGCGCTACTCTAGCTACATTCATGTTGTCTAACGCAGCATCCACTTCATCTAACACGTAAAATGGTTGAGCATCGATTGTTTGAACAGCAAAAATAAAAGCTAAAGCTGTTAGAGCTTTTTCACCACCGCTCATTGATTCTAGAGAGGCAATTTTCTTTCCACCTGGATTGGCTTCAATGATGACCCCACCACTAAAGGGATCCTCGGGATTTTCGAGGTAGAGTTTTCCCGTTCCGCCAGAGAGTTCTGCAAAGATTTTTGAAAATTCGGTGGCAATTGCTTTGAAAGTTTTCATGAAAATGCGGTATTTTTCTGTTTCAATTTGATTGATGAAATCTAGGATGATTTGTCGTTCTTCAGCTAATAAATCACGTTTTTCAACGAGATCTTCGTATCTCTTGAATTCTTCTTCGAACTCTTCGATGGCTTTTTGATTGATGGCACCAAGCTTCTTTATTTCTAGTTGTTTTGCTTCGATTTGTCCAGATATTCTCTTGATGTTAATTTTTTCTGGTAGTTGTTCTCGTGGTAATATTTCAACAGCATATTCTTGACTTTCCTCGATGGCCTGGTCTCTTTTTGCCAATGAACGCTCTTTCTGGATTCGCAGCTCGTTTACCTGGGACTTTACTTCTTCAATCTTGTTTAAGATTTCATTGCGTTGTCTTTGATATTCCATTACTTCTCTCTTGATTCGCTCTTGTTCTACTTGAATTTCTTCTCTTTTCTCTTCGATGGTTGAAATTTGCTCTTGAATCTCGATTTTATCTTGTTGTAATTCGTACAATCGTTCTTTTTTGGCTTCGACGCTTCCTTCTAGTCGTGCGATTTCTTGTTCTGCTTCGGTCATTGATTGCTTATATTCTTCGATTCGGCTAAGCTTTTCTCTTCTGCTCTTTTGCAAGGCTTCTATCCTTGTTCTAATGATCCCAAGCTGCCCTTCTACTTGACGTAATTCTTTCTCTTTTTCTGTAATTCTTTCATATAGCGGCTTGGTGTCTAGTTCTTCTAGCTTACGATCTAATTCCTTGAGTTTATCTTCGAGTTCTGCTATTTCTTGTTGATAATTTTCTAATTGATATTGGAGATCTTCTTTCTGTTTTTCTAAGTCATTCAACTGGCTGCTAAGGTCTTCCTCAACTAAAAAATGTTCAAGTTCTTCTTTTTGGCGGATTAAATTTTTCTTTTCTTGTTCTATCTGAGCTTCTGTTCGGGCTATGAGTTGTTCCAACGAAGTGATGTGTCGTGTTACTTTCTTCAATTGTTCTTTCTTGTTATGTAATTCTGATTTAAATGTTCTCATTTTTTCTTGTAGTTCATGTAATATGTTTGTTAGTGATGTTTCTTGTTCATTGAGGCTCTGAAGACTTGTTTCCGCTGAAGCTAGGTGAAATCCTCCAAATACTACTCCGTGTGGATAAAAGATGTCTCCTTCTGTCGTGGTGATCATTCTGGTGGTGGATTTATTCCATTCCTGAACAGCTTGTTCAAGGTCACCAACAATGATGCTGTTCGTGCTTAGTGTTTCCATGAGCTGTGGTGGTTCGACAGAAGAATCAAGTCCAAATTTATCCAGAGGAATGAAGTAGGTGGCACCTATTGCAGCTTTTTTGAGTATTTCGATACACTTGATCACGGCTTGGGTAGTTTCAACAACCAGGGCTTGAGATAGGTTTTCTAGAGTGGTGGGTACCCCACCAGTTTTTGCTGCGATTTCTTCTAACGTGCCAATGATTCCTTTGATGCCATTTGTGTGTGATTGTGATAACAGATATTCATTGGCAGGATTTTTTGTTCCTTTTTTTTGTTTTGCCTGGCTACTCATGAAACTCTCAATAGTTTGTTTTTGGGTCTTGATGACTAAAAGCTGATCTTGTATTTTCTTCATCTTCATATCTAGTTCTTTTGTTTTTTCTTCTAAGGTTTCTACCTCGTGTTCAAGATTTTTCTTCTCGCTTATTAGATTTTTAGCATCCTCCTTGGCACCCTCTAACTTTTCGATGGTTCCCTGGATGTTATTTTCGAGTTGTTGAATGTAGTGTTGCTTTTCCATAATTTTTTGCCGTCGTGATTCGATGTTTCTTTGGAGTGCCTTCATTCGTCCCTCGATGGAATCAAGTCTCACGCTTGTTGTCGTCATTCTCGTCTGAAATTTCATGTATTCATCATTTACGAAGGCTCTTTCTTCCTTAATCTGGTCGGCTTTTTTCTGTTGTTCATTTAAGAGTTGCTGTAGGTTTTGTCTTTCTTCTGAAAGTTCATCTAGTTGAATTGCGAGTTCTTCTTCTTGGATGATTAAGTCTTCTTCTTGTTCCCGTTCTTCTTGGATTTGTTCTCTCATTTCTTGGATTTGTTTCTGTAGTTTTGCTATTTGTTGCTTGTATTCTTCAATACTTCTTGTTTCAGAATTTATTTGTTCGGTGAGTTTAGTCTCTTCTAGTTCCGTCCTTTGTAATTCTCTTTTTTTTGTTTCTAGTTCCCTAGAGAGACTATTTAGCTCGTTTTCGATGTTTTTTAATTGATCTTGTAATTCTTCCAGTTGTAAGTCGACACTTTCATTAAGTGAGTCTTCTAATTGTT
>JAJRXH010000687.1 GCA_024276395.1 archaeon | reverse complement strand
GTGTACTGTATTGTTTATGACAGTAGCATTCACGGCTCCTACCTTGATCCCTACTCCTTGATTATCTCTGATCGTGTTATTAGTTACTTCAAGAAACGCCGAAGATGACTGAAGAAAAATACCATCGTGCAAGTTATTGGCAATGACATTGTGAGTGATACTCACTGATTGGGAATAAGCAACGTTAATGGAAGTCATACCACCAGAAACAGTGCTAAGAGTCGAATTGATCATCGTGTTACCAGAAATGGAAATGTTACTTGACTGATAGACGAAAACATCTTCTTCAGCTTGATTCTTTACGAGGAGATTATCATTGATGCTCACGTTTTGACTATTGGCAATGTAAATCGTATAAGAGGTGCTTGCTGCCCCAACACCAGTAGTATTCATTTCATTTCCAACAATCTTGATATTCTTCGAGTCAATGATGTAAATGCTAGCTAGCCGATTTCTCACGAAGTCATTAAATTCAATCACTAGGTCGGAAGTGTTCTCAAGAAGAATTCCGTATCGCATATTATCTTGGATGAGATTTGTGCTGATGACACCATTACTCACATTTCGGAAATAAATGCCAGCCGAATTCAAGTCAACACCATCAGGAGCACCGCTATTTGAGAGATTGGCATCACGAAGAATGTTGTTCTGAAGATAGAAATGAACCCTCGTGTCTTGAATGACAATTGGACGGTGCGTGGAATTTCCCGCTATGTCAAGACCTTGGATGATGTACGGATTTAAGACACTCCCATTACCAGGCCATCCATTCGTGTTGGATTGATTCTTGAAGTCATCGTCCTTCCAAATGGAAATTGCATCATGTGGTTGTGCAGTTAGATGAAATTCACTTGTCTTAAAAACCCGAGCTAGCGGAAACGTGAATGACTGAGGAAGTCTCAATTCTGATCCTTTATGGGGACTTGATGACGATGTAGATGTCACTAGTGACCGCACGTGATTTTCAAGAACTCTCCTCGAATCCATTCTTGACATCTTTATCATTTTACCAGTTATTCTGGTGCCTTCACGGAGATGATCAACCATCTCGAATCCTTTATCTGGAAATTTTGTAGATTTTTGCAGAAAACGGGAATTAGAATTGCGTTCACCTTGCAAGGACGAGGTCATGAAGATATCATCTACCAAGATGAGTGGACTTACCACCAATAGGAGACAAGTTAAAAATGCCAACTCATTCAAAATTTTAATTCTTTTCCTCATTCTCGTGGAATTACGACGATCATTCATGAACGTTCACGCTCTTAATAATATCTTTTTAGTGTCTTGTCCTTTTTAGAATGAAAGGCTTATTTGTTCCAATCCTTTAGGTTAGAGATTAAAGTTGTACAAAAATAACCATAATGGAAACAATTGTTCCAATATTGGTTAAATTCAGAGGAGGTCAAGCAAGTACACTTAAGAAGAGAAGAACCGAAAGAAGCGTCCGCATTTGAGTAAAAAAAAGAAGGACCATGACATGTATGACGTAAGAATGGTGGGAAAGTTATCGTTGTTTTGTTAAAGGGATCTGACCAAGGTAATGGAGGTTCTTCTTCTTAAATGGGCTCAATGTAAATAAAGTGGTTCTTTATTATAAATATTTCTGAAAATTGGTCGGGTAATGCTGGATGAAGAACCGTGAAATGTGGAGTATTCACGTGCCTCTCACGTTCTGATTACGTTACTTGTCTTAGTTTTCGTGAATGCAAGCTTCATTCAACTCAGCATCTATCCACATTTTCAACATGAACCCTTATAAACGAGTGAAACGAGGTATTGCTTGAAAGATAAAAGTTTCATCGATGAAAAAATCTTTCATTACCCACCTAAAAACAACACCCGTCTACGAGGGACCTTAATGACTAAGCATCATCCCCAGCAATATGACCTCACCCTCAAGCAAATCGTGGCAGAAGTTGGCCTCATAATAGTCTCTGACCTTCTTGGTCTTGTAATCACTGAACATCGAATTCTTTCACTTCAACTCGTGACCATCGAAAAACGTGATCTCGACTACATCTTTGAAATAACGACAGCGGAAGGAACGTTTATCCTCCACCTCGAAATTCAGTCCACGAATGATTACAAGATGCCCCAGCGGATGCTAGAGTACTTGGCTAAAGTCCACCGCCAGCATGACTTGCCCATCATTTCCGTGGTGTTATACCTGGGAAAGGCCCCCATGAAGATGTCAAGCAAGCTTTCCTTTGAAACACCATGGAGTTCTCTGATGTTCCGCTATACCATCATCGCCCTGAATGAACTGTCACCAGAACGATTCTTGAGCAAGAAAGAACCGGATTACTTCATTCTAGCAGTTCTTGCCAGTGTTGAGCCAACCCGTGATCTCTTGCGTGCCGTGTTAAGAAAGCTGCTTGGTTCCGTTCCATCCCGACATCTCCACGATTACTTGCTCAAGTTAGATGTGTTGTGTCAGTTACGCGGAGTGGAAGAATTATTGGAAGAAGAGGTGAGAAACTTGCCCGTGGAAGTAGAATTGAAGCGATTGGTCACTTACAAGTTGGGAAAAGAAGAAGGCATGAAGGAAGGTATGAAGGAAGGCATGAAGGAAGGTATGAAGGAAGGCATGAAGGAAGGCATGAAGGAAGGCATGAAGGAAGGCATGAAGGAAGGCATGAAGGAAGGCATGAAGGAAGGCATGAAGGAAGGTCTCCGTCAATCAATATTGAGGATTCTTAGCCGGAGATTTTCCATCGAACCAGCAACCTTGAAGGATCTTCAAGAAGATCTTGCTGCCGTCACGGATATAGAGAAACTAGATGAATTGGAAGATCTTGCACTCACTACTGAGTCCTTACCAGATTTTCAGCGCACCTTATCTCAGTCTCTGCCACGGTAAATGATGATCATCACCCAATGAGGTTTTGGGAATTTCCCCTCTTTTTTATCTTCCGTTATTTGAGAATCACGTCCGATTTTTTAGCAATCATGGCCAATGATGAGTGACAGACGATTGAACGCGAAATGAAAGGACTCGATCACTGTTTATTATCGGCACGTTGTTTGAAAGCGGCGCCAATGATGCCCTCTAATCGGTTTTTTGTCGCATCTTTTTGAGAGATAACGAACTTTGAAAATGAGGAGAATTTCATCACCTTGTGCTTGTAACTTACCGAAAGAACATTAAACTTGGTTCATGCATCATCTTGACGATCGAGATCTGAAATCCTTAAATTCACAGAACGCTTGATCTGAATCCTTATGAGTCATAGAGATGACAAGAGCTGTATATGGTCTTTTCAATGAGAAACATAAATGATCTTTCATTCAATCCATTCATCCATCAAGAAATAACCACGACACCTAGAACCAAGAATCATAAAAAATGGAAATGGAACCTCCCTCAGCTTTAAGTAACCAATAAAATCTGTTTTTTATCTCAAATCTCAAGAAATGGCAATTTTTTTCACGGCGGCTGCAATGAGGATGCTTGAAGCCCATTCAACAGCGACGTGATGGTGTCTGGCAAAATAGATGGGAAAACGAGGTAAAAATGCTAGAGAGCGAATTCGCAGAATTCAGTTCCTTTCTAAGAACGTGCTCTCCATTCAAAATAAATGGCCATGAGAAAGCTAATCACTCCGAATGGAATCAAGCCATCGTAGAAACCATTATTTGAATAATAATTAAGAATAGCTGCTGTTTCTAATAACATTGTGAGGAAATACGCCGCCATGGCACCATCATGCTTGTTCACGATGGAGAGAGTAATTGCAGCAAGCACGGTCATCAAGGCAAGTGCCATCAAAAAACCTTCAACGGAATTATTCACGGCTCCATTCTTACCATCTCCGTAAAAGTTCAGCAAAAACCAATTAACAGAGTACTGTAGGTCTTGAAATGAATTAATTATTTTCTCAGGACTTAAATACCAATTAGGATCGAAAATCTTGAATAAAATCTCTGATTTTTTTCCAAATATTGGGGTTGTCGTTTCAATCCATCCAATCGCGAATAAAAGCCCAAAACCAATGAAACCAGTAACGTTTCCGAGTATGCCACTATCATCAAAATATAACAAGAAAGGAGGCAGTAACAATCCGAGCATTCCAGCAATGAAAGACCGTCTATCCACTACCACTCAACCTCCTAAAAGATTTCTTTTACGTTCCCTAGAATTCTATTTGTCATACACGAAAGAAAGACCATACTCACGAATTTTTAGAGTTCTTTCTACTCATAAGGCACGATACTCAATGTTGCTGATGGTGAAATCCAACAAGGGGTAAAAATGGACAATTTGTCTGGACATTTCAAGAGGCTCATTGATTGCTTGCAACTTTTGGAAGCTTATTTTAAAAGTTCCTCCTTCATTCATCACTTGCTGGGAATTCCATCCAACAAAGGATCCGAACTTCGTGTTTGATGAAACAAAGAAAGAAATGGGGCCCTCTTGGATTCTCAAGACCATATCCATTTCTTTGAGCGATTACTCATTTATATCAAATAGTAAACTTTGTCTTTTCACCATGTTAAAAAAAGCAAGACTTCATTTTTTATATTATGCTCTTGAAATTCAGTCATTCAAAAATAATCCCAAGGAAGAGAAAACATCAAATATGAGAGGAACTTTAGTGTTTCAAAGGTCAAATTTTATTATTTCTCCTACATTAGCGATAGAAATGCCAGAAATCTTCTAATCGTTCAAGAAATAAAGAAAATTCCAACTCAATAACTATGAAAATATCCT
>JAJRXH010000686.1 GCA_024276395.1 archaeon | reverse complement strand
CTATTATTTGAACAAGACATCCGTCTTTAAAGACATATCGCGTGTCGTGATCAATCATTGCTCTGGTACACCTCCAAGGATCGTGATGATAACATGCTGGGTGATGCCGTCAATGCCAAGGAATTCTTCTAGTTCAGGGTCATAATATCCAGCAACATCTACTGTTCCCAGCCGTAATCCCGTGGCTGTCAAGTGAATGTTTTCTCCTATTTCTCCAGCTTCGATGAAGATATAGCGCAAGCCACGATTTCCATACTTGCGCATGGTTTTCCACAAGTCCGCAACCATGACGATGATGAAAGCGGCCTCACGTACATTTAGGGTATCCTCAGAAACTGAGAAACATTTCCGGAGTTCATCAATATCCAAGCCTTCTTTTACGATGATTAATCTATGGTGCGGAGAGTCATACTTATAAATTCCAGGTGCTAATTCTTTCACCTTATTTGCTATGAGGTACAGACTAATGGGATATAAGGCGCCTCCTGAAGGTGCAGCTCGGAGATGAATACGTAATGGTGCGAAAAATTCCGATGCAAGTCCTGTTACCCGGAGTTCACCAGTCGTCCCTGCTCCATTATGGAGCAAGGTTGATAACAGTTGAAGTGGCACGGGAATGTCTGCCCACTTGCGTACGCTTCGCCGGTGTTGAATGATTCTATCCAATCGTTCCTTGACATCTCGAGGTGGTGGCAATTGGATGACTCGATCTTCATCGACGATTCGTTCTTCATTCTTGATTTGAGAGGCTAATGCCAAAGGACTCTTATACAAGTTTACTCCTATTAAATCATTGAGTTGATGACGGGTTGATTTACTATTCAGCATGTACAGTTCAGCTATTCTTCCTTCATCGAGGTAAGGAAAGGATCGAAACATTAGATCCCCAGATAGAATGGCAGTGCTCTTAGCAAAGGGACTAAGCACCGTCATTGAGTTAAAACTCATAACACCCCGAAACAAGTGGATTTCTTCATCTAGATAGCGTTTCCTTTTTTCCATAATTTTAACTTCGTCTCCTTTTTTCTCCTTGCTCATTTGTAAAAGTCAACTCCAAGGCTGTTCATTTGCAACTTGCAATGGTAAGAAAGTAAAATCGTCGCGAAATCGCGTTAACTTGAAAAACACACCCTGGATTAAAATCAAACAGTCAAACGCGGTTAGATGCGAATCATTAGGCATTAAATGATGTTCATCTCCCACTGCTGGCATCATATAAGATCAAGAAGCTTGCTAATAAGCGATAGAAGAAAAAAAATAAAAAAAGAAGAAAGTTGGTGTTTTTTACCAGCAGCAACAGCTTGAACAGCTGCAACAGCTGCCGCCATCCCAGCAGCAAGTGGTACTCAAACCTGGGGTGAGTGAGACCTCTGACATCAATTTAGGTTCGAATACGGAGGTTGCTGCAACTCGAGTTCGCTTTTTGATTTCCATCTTAGATCCCTTTTTCAGTTGTTGCTATTATAAAGTAATGTGAGGAAAGTATTCAGATCATTCTACGCTTTTATCTAAATATTTATAAATCTTTTGCCTAAAAGACAGATTTCATCTGAAATTTTCATCTTTTTATCATTATTTCACATCAATTACAACTTACGCGTGCAATCTACACGTTATCGTTTGTTTTCATATTTTGGTGACTATAATTGGTTACAGCAACTGGATCTTAAGAAGCAGAAAATTTTTAAGGCATTGCAAGTCAGAGACATCAGAAAAAATATTTCATTCAATCGAGGGAACAATCGTGGATGTAGGATGGATGGAAATATCAGCTCGGATCATTGCTTTCATTTCTTTGATGAGCATCGGTTACTACAGACGTGGAAATAGAAAATACCCTCGTGATAATGAGAAAAGACGTGAAAAGAAACAGATTTCCACAAGATGGGAAAGTCCCTTGATGAAGGCAGTTCGAGTTCTCATGAGTCTCTTTTACATTCTTGCTTTCGTTTTTGTTCTTTATCCCGAGCCCTTTGATATCTTTAAGATAGAAATTCCAGATTACTTGCGAGTGGTAGGAATTCTGGGGACCATTCTTGGAACGGTAGTAATCATTTGGGCAACAAGAACATTAGGAGATAATTTCAGTCCAGTATTAGAAATCCGCGAAGGGCATCAGCTCGTGACCAAAGGCCCATATCGATGGGTTCGACATCCCATGTACGTGGGAAACGTAATTTGGATCTTATCCTTCATCTTATTGAGTGCTTGGTGGATTTTTGCGCTCTACTTGATTATATTTGTCGTGTTCATCATGATCATTAGAACATCTAAGGAAGAACAAATGTTATTAGAGACTTTTGGCAAGGTTTATGAAGACTACATGAAAACCACGGGATGTTTTTTCCCAAAATTAAAGAAATGATCAAGGCATCTAGAAATATTGATTTAACTTCATCCTCCTTTTTTATCTTTCTGAAAATTATCTTTTTTCGAGTTTATAGTCGAGTTTATAGAAAATAGAAAAATGGTGGAAGTTCACTTATTTAGGTTGATTATTAGTTCCCGGCCATGAACTCTTTGTGCAGCTCTTTCCTTTTTTTGGGATTTTTAAAATATTTTTTCAGCAATAAATGTTGATAAAAGAGCCGAGGTGAAAGCTAACATGACAACCCTTTCTGACAAGTCACCCAATGAAGAAACAATCGATATTTGTGACTTCTTTTTTGAATCTGGTAAACCTTGGTACTAACCACGGTGCAAGAAAAATTATTGACATTTGAAGGTAGGTTCAATTTGCGATCTTTTCTTGTCTTCTTTTCCTTTTTTATCTTCTGTTTTGCTGCTCACGTCATAACATCGGTGATTCATGATTTTCAAGCATCAAAGCCGAATCATCCGTGATGTCACTGTTTCACCACGATGGTCGAGGATAAGACACGATTCTTCGTGGTATCACCACTGATCACGGGTGCTTTTCTTCCTTTTTTGTCAAAAGGAATCATAACTTGAAGCTTGATGGTGGTTCATAGCGAAAAAGAAAAGAAAGTTAAGAATCGTTCAAAAATGCACGACTGCTAAGGTATTTTCTTTAACGAGACATTGTTAAGG
>JAJRXH010000685.1 GCA_024276395.1 archaeon | reverse complement strand
TCAGTTTTTCTGATCAGCCCGATGTTTCTGTCACGAGTGGGTTCAAGGTCGTGTCATCACGTTAATCGCTTCGTGAGGACCTCTCCCCGTGATGCGAGGATAAAACACGAGGTCTCGTGGGATTACCCGTGGTCACGGGTGGTTTTCTTCTTTCATATCAACTACAGCAATAATTCAGGCGGTGGAGAAGGAGGCGGTGATGGTGGCGGCGAACTTAGACAACTCTGGTAACTGAAGGCAGTCACGAGCAGCAATGCATCCAAGCGCCCGTATCCAGATAATGGATCCCATCCTAGATCATAAAGATCCACACTGCGTGAGTGAAGGATACCTCGAACAGTGACGAATTTCAGAAATTCACTAGTACCAGGCTTATATCCCGAATACATATCACGGAATGAACCAACGGGCATCTTTCGGTAGGGAGACAAGTTAGGATAGCAAGCATCAATGGTCGCTCGGTAATGGGCGATGAGAAGACCAATGCTAGCTGCCACGAACGGCGCAGCCATCTACGTGCCACTTTTGTATCCATAGCCACCTACGATGGTAGAATAGATGTTCACGCCCGGGGCTCCAATTTCCGAAGAATCACCACGGTTACTGAAAGGAGCAATCGAATCTTGTGAAGTGGTAGCCACCACACCAATAACGTCGGGATGTCGTGCAGGAAACGTTAAATCGGAAAAACAAGACGATTCATCTGCAAAATTGCCTCCAGCAGCGACAAGAACAATATTATGACTTTTGGCTAAGGAAATCATACTTGAAAACTCATTTATGATTGTTTTTTGGGAAGATTGGTCATACCCTATCAAAGGATCACCAAAGGTCGACTGAAAACATTCCCTTCTATCTTCACCTAAAAATGGATCTGGAATCCAAAAGCTCATTGAGATCACGTCAGGATCATCAGATGTTCCTAGAACACCATCTGGGCCTCTAATGGTAATTTTGAATGACTGTAAGAGACTAAAAGATAGGTGTTGAATGAAGGTCACGGGAGATTCAGGATTCACTACCGGAGACTTGGCCTCTGGTTTGATGATGTAGTACTGAAATTGATCATTAACACCTCGAACCCCGAAAGTGTTGTGTTCGGCACCCATGATCCCGAGGATGTGAGTAGCATGACTACCGTTGGTCTGTGAGTCAATCGAGGAATCAACATGTTGGAGACCAACTTGGATGGTCTTATTTTGGTAATTGAGGGAAGAATCAGTAAATTCATACCTTACTCTCACTGCCCAAGTAATTCTACCGAGGGGAAGATCAGGATGGTCAGTGTCAATTCCACTAGGGTCAATGATGGCAATCTTGACAGACCGCTCAAAAGTAGTGCTGATTGCCAAGGCAGCTTCATCAGACCTAATCTTGTTATGTCCCCAACTTTGGGTTTCAAAGGAACTTATGAACATCGTAGAAGTCGTAGCTTGATAAGCAGAAAGGTAAGGATTGGTGTCTACCTGCGTGTTATCTCCATCTGATGTCGAAAGCAAGAAAGAAAAAGTTCCTCTTGCATCAAATTCTGATAACCAATTATTGTAGTGTTGCATTTCATCCATGGGAGTTACAGATTCAATAGTCAACAAGCCTGGGCTGATTACCATTGGGGCCACCAGTAGAAGAATAAGCCCCAATCCAAGCAATTCATTATGTGCCCGGTGCCCGGTGCCCGGTGCCCGGTGCCCGGTGCCCGGCATCCACACTGATCTTGCTCTGAGTGGACCACTTTTATAACCTCTACATCAAAATAAAATCTTAGTTATCTCAACATGGAAAATGGACTGTCGTTCTCTTCTTTTCTCTATGAGATTCTTTAAGATTTGCAATTTTACTAATCAGCATGATCTGGCTCACAACGATTTCCATAACCATCCATGGCAAGTCAATTCACGAGATTTCGAACCAATGTTACGTATCTTCAGTTGAATTCAGTGTAACGTGGATATCATTGAAGTAAACATTGAATCGTTAGGGATTGATCGACTTAATATTTCCAGCAATAGCTAACCATAAGCCCTTATATAAAGCTTATCATCATTGCATCAACATTGACGATTCTACTGCTCATGATGATCACGTGATGATGTAATACTGTAAGGCACTTTTTTGGCGAGTACTGAGTCGAAAAATCCGACACTTTCCTTCCTTTCCGCATCGCGGGGACACGACCGATACTTTTACATCATGAAGAAACAGATCGGTAAGTGGTGAT
>JAJRXH010000684.1 GCA_024276395.1 archaeon | reverse complement strand
GGTGGTTGGGTGATCACATCACTTGCGCTAGGAGTTTCCCACTGCTGAGAATGTCGCGTGTTGTCCCTTCGAGACGAGTACTTGCGCATCGAATGATGATGTCGAGTTCGTGATGAAATTTTCCTCCTTCCTCGATGATGTCCACCGCTGAAGAAAAATACAGCGTAGATGATTAACATGACGACCAAGATGATCCGATACTGCGCGAATAAATATAAACCGATGATGAGTGCTAGGAAGATGCCAAAACCACCATGATGAACTCGTCCATGGGCCCGGTAATCGCGTAGGATGCCTTTCAAATTTAATTGTAGATGACTCTTCATTGCTGATGACCTCTTGTTTCAAGTTCACTTCGCCATCTCTCATTTATAAAACTCGACATCAAGACAGCCTGTCATATAACTTCTCTCATTGACCTCGGGAACCAGGGGAGTAGTTTCTAATCTTTTTTGATGTCGTGGATGAATGGAAAGAAGATAATCTTTTTATTGTTACCTTCCCTCCTTTCACCCGTGAGTGACCATGGTCCGTGATTTTTCCGTGGAATTAACGTGGAGAGATAAGCAAAAGCCACCAAAAAGTTCTAGTGACAACGACTTTGATCTACTCACGTTACTGAAATTTCATCCAGAATTTCTTGATATCCCAGTGAAAAGTCTCCAAGAATCCTTGCCTAGCAAAAAATCATGGAAAAACCGTCTTTATCTAGGAGATAATAGGATAATAATGGAAAGATTACTACATGAAGGATTTTCAGAGTCAATTGACTTGATTTACATCGACCCTCCATTTTTTACTGGAAATGGGGGATTTCATCGTGTTTTCAAGGAACGAATGACGGGACAAGTCATTGCCGAGTCAAGGGCTTATCGGGATGATTGGGAAGGGTTAGATGCATATCTACAGTACCTATACGAACGATTTTTTCTCATGAAAGAATTATTGTCGCCTCATGGGTCTTTATTCGTTCACTGTGATTGGCATGCTGGACATTACCTTAAAGTCATTCTTGATGAAATTTTTGGATATCGTAACTTCAGAAACGAAATTGCTTGGTGTTATACCGGTGCTGGCCAAACCCCACGTTACTTTCCCAGGAAGCATGATACCATCTTTTGGTATGTCAAGAACACGAATTTTTATACTTTCAACGTAGAAGCAGTTCGAGTCCCATACAAGAAGTCCAACTTGGCTGCTGGAAGAACTTCATTCGCTGGGCGGAAATCTGATCAGTACTTGCGGAAACTTGATTCCCGCGGCAAAATCATCGAAGATTGGTGGGCAGACATTGCGACAATCGGATATTCCCACTCCGAGATCACGGGTTTTACTACTCAAAAACCAGAGGCTCTTTTAGAACGGATAATTCGGGCTTGTACCAATGAGGGTGATTTAGTAGCTGATTTTTTTTGTGGTTCTGGAACGACACCAGTCGTTGCTGAAAAACTTGATCGTCGTTGGATAGCCTGCGATCTTTCTAGCATTGCCATCCATGCTACTTTCAAGCGCTTGCTTTCACTTGAAGAAAGCAGAAACTTGGAAGTAAAAGCAAGATTGATGAAGTATGGAAAACCTTGCAGTGAATTTTTGCTTCAGAAATTATACCTCGTGAAAAAAGCTGATTTTCGGGATGAGTTACTTGATCGCCTGAAATACCTCATTTCGAAATGGTTGGGATGCATCTCCCTTAGTAAAAGCTTGCACTTTGATGGCATGACAACGGAAAAACAAGATCTGATCAAAATATCTCTTGAAATGCCAACAATTGACGATTTGATAGAGATTCAATCCTACTTTCAAGAAATGAAGAGCGATTTCCATTCTTTAATTTGGATAGCACCTATCTGGGATTCTGCATCCTTACCAGAATTTTTTCAAAGATTTAAAGACTACTTGGGAATGAAGTTTCATCCCCAGGTAATTCCTAGATTGGATGAGTTGCTATGGAACTTGCAGCAAGGCACGTTTCTAGATAAAAGCCCTCAACGAGCAAAAAAAATACATCATCCCATCACCACGCCCATCGTGTACGTGAA
This sequence comes from archaeon, assembly GCA_024276395.1. Lineage (GTDB taxonomy): Archaea > Asgardarchaeota > Heimdallarchaeia > Hodarchaeales > S146-22 > JAJRXH01. Next base: position 1,763 of record JAJRXH010000684.1, on the reverse strand, counting down.
AAGTGCTCTGGAACTAAAAGAGGAACAGTCATTCACACCTGAACAGGACCGTACACGACTCCTTCGATTTCAGTTGACGATCGAAGAGTATGAAATTCCAGATGTTCCATCATATAACAAGGCATTAGAAAAAATAGCAGATTCAAGAGACTTGGTGGATTACTGGATGGTTGATGTTTGCCAAGAAATGAAATCTCCATTCATTCCTTTTTTGGTATTTATTAGGCCACGGAAACGTGACCAATCAATGACTTTTTCAACTAACTTGACAATAAAAACATCGAGATCTGAGAGGATTTTCATCAGAATTCGCGTGGTGGACTTGCTAGGTATTGAAAGCTGGTGGATTCAGCGCGTTCCCATTACCACGTGATGATTCACCTTCAAGAACAACCTTTTATATGTTCAAGCTTGAATATGAGATAGAGCTGAATATTTGTTCAAAATTTCTTCATTCATGGTAAAATGCAAATGAACCATTGCTGGACGGAGGTGTATTAATTGCGAAGAAGTGAAGAAATCATTAACATGGCCCTAAATGAAATGTTAGAACGTGCCGCAGCGATTGCAGAACAAGATGGTATCATCTCCGACGAAGAAAGAGAGTTCTTAGAAGATCTAGAATTTTCCGTGAAACACATCGATTTTGAAAGTTTCAAAGTGCTGGACAGTAATTTATCGGAGTACGAATTCAGGGACTTGCTTACTCAGTTACATTCTCAAATTCTCGAGAAAATGACGGAGATAAAGGGGAAAAAGGGTAGAAAACTTACGAATCGGCAAAAAGAACTGTTAGCTCGAGTCATTGACTCTGTCATCAAGCCTTTTGAAGAAACCTTTTCTTGATGAAGAAAACACGAAAATCTTGATGCAATCGGAGTGTTTTTTGTCTCCTCTCTTGTTACATAATCCTTTTTAATTCTCTCTTGTTACCGTTCATGTGGTGTAGTTGTCAATGTCAGCTCGGGATGTTTACGATGTCATCATCATTGGAGCAGGAGTATTTGGTCTTGCCACAGCACACTATATCAAGGAACGAGACCCTGACTTGCGTTGTCTCGTGGTTGATAAAAATGCTAGTTTTTGCCAGGGTAATTCAGCAAAATCCGCTGCCATGTATCGAGTCGCCTTTGCTAGTGAAGTGAATCGACAATTAGCTTCTGCAACCGTATCTTTCTTTGAATTTCTCCAGAATGAAAAAAATATTGATGTCGGACTTCAAGAGGTTGGATATCTTTGGCTCCTATCGGAGGATCAGTGGCATGAAATGGAGCCAATCATTAAAAAAATGCGACAAGAGAAGAAAACAGAACTTGAAACGTACGATGTCGAAGAAATTCAAGAATTAATTCCACAATTACAAACTCAATTTACTGAAAAGGACGAAGATGCACGATTATTAGGATTACCAGATATATATCAAGGGGTATATTTTAAGAGATGCGGGAAAGTTGAACCAGCCTTGTTAGGTAACTATTACTTGCGTTCATATCGTGAAAAAAATGGAGAAACTTTGTTCAAGACGGGAGTGAAAAGAATCCTCATTGGTGCAAAAAATTCCATTGGATTAGATGATGAACCTACTGTTTGGCAAGAACCACGAGTAGAAGGTATTGAAACAATGGACGGTAAAATTATCAAGGGGAAAACCATCATCGTTGCCGCTGGTGTTTGGAGCCCCAACCTTTTAGATCCTCTTGGAATTGATTCTCACGTGAAAGCTAAAAAACGCAAACTGTTTCAGGTAAAACATCCGAAACTTC
>JAJRXH010000683.1 GCA_024276395.1 archaeon | reverse complement strand
GGCGTGGGAATTATCGGGTGTCCAGATTTTTGAAAAATTTCCTTTCGCAAGTAAGGCTGGTAAAATGGACAAGTCAAGCAAGATCTTGGATCAATCACCAGCATTTCAGGATTTTCAACTAGTTTTCCAATGACAATTTTGCAATAATCTTTTTTTATTTGGCAGTACAACCCTTTGTCAAGCATATTATCTCACCTATCTTCACCTCCCTCCGATGAAAATATTATCTTCCTAGCACTATAAGAACTTTGTCAACTCTCTAGCCAAATCATACAGATCGGAATCTTCCGGAAAAAAAATCTCGCCTTCCGCATGTAATTCTGCAATCCTTTCAGAATACGGGAAGATCAGAGATGTAATATCCCGTTTCTCATCCTCAATTAGATTAGACTCTTCATATAGTCTAGCAAATTGTTCATTCCACTGACTAATGTATTCATTCCTTATTTTTTTACTTCGTGCCACCTGATTCCAAACTAAAATGACTTCCTTCTCATCAAAATACAATTTATACATCGATTTAAATAAATTAAAAGCTCCTCGCACATCGTGATAAACTGGTCGCAATACCAAGAACACGGTAGATGCCAAGATTAAGAGATTTACAGTTCCGTAACTAATCCCAGGCGATGCATCAAAAATTAAATAGTCATATTCATCCTGAGTATCCAATTGAACCAATTCACGTTGTAACTTGAGCAAGCTTTGCCGATAAAACGATTGATCTGCAAATATTGGATATGTAAACGCACCTTTCTGATCAATCGGGCTATTAGCATAAACGATTGATAGATGCTCGTTCGCTTTTATAATCGCTTTTCTTAAGCCAATTCCACTAGAAGGATCCATCACATCATTCCAAAAATACTGAGGAACTGTCGCCCATCTCGGGGGAGGAAGAAGTGAAAGAAAGCACGGCATTTCCAAGTCAGTTTCCAGAAGTAAAACATGATTCCCTTCATCAGCTAGATATTTAGCCACATTAAGCGCCAGAGTTGTCTTACCAGTACCACCTTTGAAACTATGAAACATTCCGACCTTCAAGCTGCGCCAATTTCCGAGCAACATACTAATCACGTTTAATATCATTCTATACGACATATAAAAACATTTTTTTAGATCACGCTCAAAACACCGAATTATTTCAAGCATCACGCCACTACTTCCCAGAATCCATTTTAGCAAGAATATGCTTTTATCCTTAGGTTATTAATGATGAGCTTTATAAATATGCCTAAGTCATTGTTAACTGACCATTTTTTGAGGGATAATAAATGTCGTCATCCTCCAGAGATGCCAGCAGTACGTTAAGAAGAAGACGGGCTATATCACAATATACAGGCACACTTATTGAAAAAATCCGGGAAACATGGGATACTCATACCTTACATTTCAAATTAGATGGGCCTTTTGACTTCAAGCCAGGACAATTCGTGATGGTAAAACCAACAATCAATGGAAGAACAATCAATCGTGCCTATTCAATCTCGTCACCTCCGACAATAAAGGATTATATTGCCCTAACCGTGAGATTAGGAGGTACTTATACGGTTTCCAAGTACTTGAATGAAGTAATTCAAGTAGGAGACCAACTTCCTATCAGAGGTCCATATGGAAAATTTTACTGGGAAGAGGGAATGAGTGACACCATCTTCATGATTGCGGCTGGAAGTGGCATCACGCCCTTCCGCTCAATGGTACAATATGTTCTTCACAAGAACATCGATGTCCAGATGAAAGTAATGTACACTTGTCGTTACGTGAAGGAAATTATCTGCCGTAAAATGTGGAAAGGATACAACAAGAAATACCCAAACCTCGATGTCATCCTAACAGTAACAAGAGAAAAGCCAGAAAATTGGGAGGGACATTTAGGACGAATTGACCATAATCTCCTACAAAAAGAGGTAAAAGGCTTTGAAGATGGTCTCTTTTATATCTGTGGCGCTCCACCCTTCGTGGAAAGCATGATCACGCTCCTCAAAGAAGTAGGGATTGCTGAAGATAGAATCAAGCATGAGGATTGGTGATGAACTTGATTAGAACAAGGGAAGATATCGAAAAGGCTCTCAACAGACTCCTTGACAAGGCCGTGGCCATTGCAAGGGCTGACGGAATCATTACCGATGAAGAAAAGGAAATACTAGACCAATTAGAGGTGACTGTCAAGGATATAGATCCTGGAAGTTATCAAATACTGGACAACGATCTATCAGAGGTCGAATTTCGAGACCTTCTTGATCAACTACAGAGACAAATCTTTGAAAACCTCCTTGCTAAATTACAAAAAAGGAAAAAGCCTCTTACCGAGGATCAACAACGCCTAATTGATCTTCTAATGGAAAAAGGACTATTACAAAACTTATCAGGCTAATTACAAGTGAACTATCCACCTTAACAGACATAACTTGTGCATATAACTTGATTACGAGATTTTGTAATCGAGTTGAATGACGGATGGTCACCCGAACGGCATATGACTTCCCACGAATGGATTAACTTGGTGACCTCCAGGCCATCTCAAGCCTCCAGGCCAGTATGACACGAAAGCCAATGAATCACTACCATAATCGACCCATGGGAAGGAATGACAGTAATTAAAGTCAACAAAGCCAACACATCCAAGTCACAGTCCTGTTGTGGTTCTCAAGGTTTGAGACGCAACGGGAAGTTTGTTTGTCCAACGTATAAAGTAGAGCTGAATGCAAACTATAATGGATCGTTAAACATTCTAAAACGTACCCTTGGGCACTCTCAAGGGTAGAGGCTGCCTTGACACCATCCGAATTGGGCAGGACGAAGCGCAAGCTGAGAAAAACATAATCTCCAGATTTTAATCGCGAAGAGTATCAATTCACAATTAAATCCATTAGACATCCAGTAAATAAATCATCCATCATTTGCAGCCAAAGTCTATAGATTTAATAGTCCAAAGAAGCAAGTTTTCAACCTCTTTTAGAATAACTTCATATCTGGTAATAATTCAAGGAGAACTATCAGACAAGGCTCTTGCAATCAATAGAAATAATATTATTGCAAAACTGCTCATCATCATAATTCGTTGACGATTTATATGATCGATATTGATCTGCCTCATTGATGATAGTAATAATGCAAGTGGCACGAAACCAACGATTCCTACTAAAAGGACAAACCAAAATGGTTCCTTAAAGAACGAAAGAGCAAGCATCAAAGAAGAGAAACCAAGAAAGTATAACAAGAATGCTAAGAAAAAACTTCTCTTAATCCCAATCAGACTAGGAATCGTCTTCTTTCTAGCCTCGATGTCACCCGGTAAGTCTCCAATGTCTTTATGAAGTTCAAAAGCAACAAATCCAATAAAACTTGCACCAAATAATGACCAAACTTTAGGTGATACCTCCGAGGTGACTGAAAACGCACCAACTAATAATGCAGAAGCGATGCTCGCTCCAACTAGAAAGTTTTTTGCAAACGGGATTCTTTGCAACCATAATGAATAAGAAATACCCATCAATAGCAAAAATAAACCGATGAGAAAGGGAATTTTTCCTAATAAATATAG
>JAJRXH010000682.1 GCA_024276395.1 archaeon | reverse complement strand
TCGCAGATGCAAGATTGTAAGCATTTACAAAGGAATTAATGTCCCAGAGCTTGTTGCCGCGAAGAATTCTTCGTAACAGTGCCTCACCGGCTGGTCGTTGCTTGGTAGGATCAATGTCAATGCTCCAATAAAAATCACGATAAGCTCTCACGATGGGATCGTTTCTTAGGTGTTCAATGCTGAATTTTGACCTTAAATCCTCGAATACTTCTTCTTCGTACTTTTTGAAGCTTTCTGGAGATTGTTTGGTGATGCGACATCCTTTAATTACTAATGAGCCTAAAATCAATTTTCCAGCATAAAGTTCTTTTATTTCATCATCCCAGATGATCTTGATCGCCGTCATTCGTGAGCACCTCCATTGAGTAATATCAAGCTGCCGGTAAATAAGTGCATCGCTACTTAGCATTCAACACAATTCTTTTAGTAAATGATTGTTTAATGCTTTCATGAGGGGTTTGCATGTTATCGGAAAAAACTTGGGCATACATCACCAGTCGCCATTTACTGTTGTCACGGGTGATAGCCGTTGTTCTAATCATCTATTTAATCGTTTTTGTCCCTTGGCTGATTGCTGAAGGATATGTCTTGGATCTTCAATCTAGAATTGACGGGCGACACGAAGAACGCATTAGCAATTATAAACACACGTTTAAACATTCATTTCTGCTAGGTGCTCCATTAGGGAATGATTCCACGATCTTCAATCAAGGTGGGATTGAGCTGATACTGACTAACGTGAGCAGTCCAAGAACTGAGATATTGAATGCGTCATGGATCCGTTGGATCATTCCATCAAATTATACTCAGTTGGTCCTTACGCTCAATACATCCTCCGTGTCCTTGGCTAACTTGACAATTTTCTTTCCAGAAGGAGTGATATCCTCTGAAGAACCCATCATTGTCATGCCAGGTGAGTCTGTTACAATGGTTTTAGACTTAGAATCACGAATCCTGGTTAGAATACGGTTTAAGACCGTTAATGCGGTAGCTTTTGATGTGTGGGGTGAACCCGCCGGTGATGCAGTGGTCATACCAAATATCGTGATTTTGTTAAGAAAGATTCATGGAATGGTTGCACCTCCTTTGCTAGTCACCTTGGCAATTTTAGTAGGTTACTTGTCCTTTCAAGCTATGAAATTCCATTATATGGGATGGAAAATAGAAAAAACGCGTGGATTAAAATCCAGAATCGATTGGGAACGTGAACAATTGATGATTAAGGAGAAGAATGATACGATCAAGTAAGTAACTCGTGATGTGGAGGGACGAGGGTGGATGAACAAGTTCTTGCTAGATTCACATCTGGGGAAGTTGGCACGTTGGTTACGGATGCTTGGGTATGATACCGTGATGAAAGACAATCCTCAAGACCCCTTAGGAGAATTCGTATGGCAGGCTAGGATGAGTGGGAGAATTCCCGTAACGGCTAGAAAACAGATACCACGGGATCTAAGATCAGATCTTGTAATCATTCCTCAAGGACCAGTGGTGAAACAATTACGAGAGCTGAAAGAACGTGGATTTATTGACATTCCCCAAAAAATAGAGCTTTCTCAAACAAGATGTTCTCTGTGCAATGCCTCTCTCATGCTCCTCGCGATGAGCAACCCACAACATGTTAAAATTATCAGTACACATCCAGACGTGAAAAAAGGAACTTTAAAGTTCCAATCTGTTTTTTATTCTTGTACCAATCCAGATTGTGGGAAAATGTATTGGGAGGGAATTCACTGGGAGCGCATCAAGCACACGCTACGAAAAGCGAGAGAATAACACGACTTAAATATATTTTTGACATCAAAAGATTAAAAAAGCTGTGAAGGATGAAGGTATTGTGATTAATTCAAATCGTCATTTGAGGTGCATAACTCATGGCAGCTACAGAATCAACACTACTTTCAGATCCAATACGTTTACTGAGCGTGCTCTTTATTTTTGCAGCTGTATTTTTATGGTTTGCAGTGGGTCTTCGGTTATATAAGTCTTATCGAGAAAAAGGTCACAAGCAGTCTCTGTACATTTCATTGTTCTTCATTACCGCTAGCATGGCCATTGTCTTTCTCATTGGTGAACAGGCTGTTTATCTAGTCGAAAAATTAGAGGATATGGCAACATTTCAGACTATTTTTGATTTAATCAATGAAAAAGGCGTGAATTCTCCGTACGTGATGTCTTTTATTTCAGCAGCCATTGCTATTTTCCTCTCTTCAGTCTCGTTAGTCTTCATTAATCTTTTTGCTCTTTCCTTTCAAGAAGGTCGAGAGAAATGGGCCAGCATCATTGCTTTAATGCTAGCTATTTATGTGGCCATTTTTACATTCATGCCATTCAAGTTTGTCGCGATTGAAGGTGATTGGCAACCTCAACGGCAAGCTGAAATAGAGTTGTCGTTTCTTGCATTATTAGTGATTCCAGTCTTTTTTTCAGCGGTCTTTCTTCTATATGTTACAGTGAAAAGCAGAAAATCTGTAGGTGATTGGAATCCACAAGTAAAACGTTTAGCCTTCATTACAGTCGCACAATTCGTGGTATCAACAGCCTACATGATAGAAATTCTAAATCTTCCAACGATTTTCTCCTTGCTTAGTCGGTTCTTCTTTCTCTTGTATGGAATAATGATGTACTTGGCTTTCATTCAGCCGTCTTTCTTCAAGCGATGGCTAGGAATTCCAACTTGAGGAAGAAAAGACAAAGTTGCGTTGTTTGTTGTTAGTGAAAAAATGAAAAGATAGAAACAAAAATGTAAAACCTCTATACCTTTGGTTCTTTTTTTTCTGTCTCTTTCATTATCTTTTCAGCTATTTCTAGAGCTTGGGCTTTTTTCTCGAGATGTTCTTTTCGGAACTGAAGCGTAGCTTCGATGAGATCTTTCTTACAAGGACCGCAGAGGAGCTCTCCTGAACGACATCGTTGTTCCCTATCTTTTAGGGCCTTGTCGGATGGTTCCATTAGAAGCTTGAATAAATTAAAAACACGACAAATTTCAGGTCGTCCTCCAAGTCTTCGTTGTTCTTCCCTGGTGACACGACCTCCAGTAAAAGCATTGCGAATTTTAGTGATGATTTCTTTTTCTGCTTCATTCATTGAGAAGTAACTCATGGGGTTGCGTTTTGACATTTTTTCGGAGCCATCAAGTCCTTGAAGGAGTAAATGGAAGGTGAAACTGGGCAGTTTTAGTTTTAGGGCGTCTTGAAACCTCTTCTTCCGTGAAAGATCCCTCGTGATTCGCGCGTGCGGTGCTTGGTCCGCTCCCACGGGAACTACTGTCGGTTTCGGGCCTTCTTTTATTTGGGGAAGAAGGATGTCCGCAGCTTGAATCATTGCGGCATTATAATCTCCTAGATGGTCTTTTTGTCCATACGTGGCAAAAAGAGTATTAAGGGTTAGATGATTAGAGAAAATCATTCCATACTGTAATACAATGGGTTCTGTTGATTGTCGATAGATGTAAGTTTTTTCCGGAGATGGGTCTAAGCCAAGGGCAATGATGTCTGCAAGGTTATCAATGGCAAATTCCCGTGCTTTGGAGAAGGAAATTCCATTCACGGCATAACTTTCGAAGTCTGCAATACAAAAGAATACCTTTCCATTGAGCTGTTGATAATAAATGACCTCAAGGCAAGTGGTAAAAGATCCAATGTGATACTCACCGCTAGGCTTAATTCCGGTCATGATGTAAAAGGGTTCATTCTTGAGAATTTTTTCAAGAACTGGCTCAAAATCGATGTGGCCGAACATGATTCTTCTAGTCATGAAGCGGTGGCGTTTTTCTGAGGGCAACTTTTCAATAAGGGGGTGGAGAGGTTTCAGACCAAATTCAGTTATCAGCCTCTCGTAGTCCTTGATGATTCCTTCTCCAATCGCATCAACAACTAGACTAGAATTTCTTTCGGTATCTTGTTGGGTATTTGATTCTGAAATTTCGATGGTCACTTCTAACACCTCAATGAGATTATAATTTACTGGTAGTATAATTTACTGGTAGGCAGGATGAACTGAGTTGTTCTCAGTTGCCTCTGTCGTTTTTCTTTATCTGAAGAACAAGAGAATAATGAAACGTTCTTTTTCTGTTTGAGAATTATTTCTTTCTCGATAAAAGAGTTTAAAGAGTTTAAAAGAGAAATTACCATTGGTAGGGCATCATCTCAACACATCCGTCTTTTTAGATCGAAGTATCGTCATGAAACTTAACATCACGATCATTTAATAAGTTTTCCTTGGAAATACTTCAAGCGTGGGGTGGCCTCATTTCCTTTGGCATCATCCACCTTAGTGATACATATAAAAAGGGAGAAAGGTTGGTATCTTGAGATAAACCTTGTAGAGAATGGAACGAGGGTTTTTTATGGGTCGAACGAGAAAAGTAGGTTCAACTGGTCGCTTCGGCGCG
>JAJRXH010000681.1 GCA_024276395.1 archaeon | reverse complement strand
GGCTTCGCTCTACGATAATGGGAGCATTCTAATGGAATTTGAACACAAAACATTAGAAGAAAACAGTTCCACGATTGGAAGATGTGGTGTCGGTAATTTCATCGAAAATTGGAGTCTCTTGTTCAATGCAACGCCTTTAGAGACATATCAATGGCAAACATGGATCTATGAAAATAAGGAAGCTGCTCTCGATGTCCCACAAAAAGTAATGACAGCAAACTTTACTTGGTTAACGCCTGAAATCAACACTTCACTAAAAAACGTTGTAAAAAGCGGAGTGAATCCATCTTCTACGGTTCATAGCAGTCCAAAAATTGAGATTTTCTTCCAGAACGTGGAGAAAACGCTGCGAACCATCATTGATAACTACAAGCAAAACGAGACCTTCCGTCAGCTTTGTCTTGCAAGTAACAACTTGAACAACAAACACCTCGTTCAGAATGCTCGATTTTCTTCTCAAGGATTTCAACTCCAGTCAATCACAATTCAAGCACCAATGACAATCATCTCAAGCGAAATGACCGTTAGGACAAGGTCAATTCTTCTCATTAGGGTAACTATCATGACAGACATTAAAATGGAATGGTTTCCCCATTAATCAAGGATCCAATAAGCTTGAGAGATAAACTAAGCAATCGAGTGTTGAATAACCAAGAGAATGCCAGAAACTTGTAACTGAACGGGAACTTAACTCTAAATGAAAACTCTAAATGAAGATGATAGAAGAAAAAATTTACAGCTAGTGACCAGAAAAACCATTCTCTGTCTCCAATCCCTTGATGACATTTCTCCTAATGATTTGGACATAACGAGAGCGTTCCAGTTGTTTTACGTGGTCACCCGCCTTGATGAACCACCACACGTTCCATAATGCACGGTTAACAAACCCAAAACTCCCTGGTAGTTCAAGATCCAAGCGGTCATTAATGAAAGGGGGTCGATATTTTTCAAATAACTCCGAAGTTAATGGACGTTTTACGAGGACATTCCTAGATTTAAGAGCATTCATGACGATTTTCGAACCTTCTGGAGTATAAACCTCACAGATAGCAGCATTCCGACGCCACCCCAGCCAATCACATGATGAAAGCGGCGGTTGGAGAGCGACCTGGAGAAGAGGACTCCCTAAACCAAGTCCATGAACGTGTACTTCCTTTAGTGATGAATTCTCTTGAAACAAGGTTCCAATCCAACGTGCAACCGTGTAAGGACTTCCGCCGCGATTAATCTGGAAAGAACGCACCATTCCACCCAATGCAATGACCTTCGACGCCATGTACTGAAGGGGAATTTCTCGCATGGGAAAGTGAACAACAGGCACGATGAGGGGTGCAAGCCCATCTAGTTCTTTCATCATCCTTTCATGATGATGCAAGGTTTTTTTTGAATCGCCAATGACATCTAAAACGAACACGGCATCTCGTGATTCCCAACCATGCTCTAGTTTCCTGATGAACTCCACGTGCTCACGTAATGAAAGTGGTTTTCCCGAATTCCAAGCACTATAAGCTCCTGAATCCATCCAAATAGGGCCATCAAAATCAAAAAAATGATGTACGCCCTCTTCCAACAATTGTTTCTTCATTTTCCGAGATTTCGAGAAGTGATAATAGGAGAACAAGAGTCCTACACGTCGCTGCTTCATTAACTCCCGTATCTCTTCGATTTTTTTCCAGGGATAGAGTCTTGGAACGACTGCCAAGAAAAGTCGTGGATACTTAACTGTCACGAACATCACCGCTAGTACCGTGCTTCTTCTAAATAACACGCATCAAAAACATGGTTCACGGATGACACCATATTTTTCAAGTGCATTCATCATTTTACTTACTTTT
>JAJRXH010000680.1 GCA_024276395.1 archaeon | reverse complement strand
CCTCGCATCGCGGGGAGAGGTCCTCACGAAGCGATTAACGTGATGACACGACCTTGAACCCACGCGTGACAGAAACATCGGGCTGATCAGAAAAACTGAAGATAAAAAAGAAGAAAGATGGAGAAATTATCCCAGATGATGAGGCTCACGAACGAAACATTCGATAAAATTCTGAAATTTCTTCAACAAGCAAAGGATTTCCGACAATGTAACTAACTTTTTTCTCCAAAAACTCCGTTAGTCTTTTTTGAACGTTGAATGGCGTCAGAACATAATGCTCCAAGGAAACTAAAAGGACCCTTTTTGCTTCAGAAAATAGTTGCTCCCAATCTTCTGCCAGGCACTTTTCGACTTGCAGTCCAGTTTTTGCAAGCAAGTCCCTCGTGTACCTTCTTCTGAGAAGATAATTTTTCAACAACCTCACAGCCGCCTGCACACTGACATTGAAAAAGAAAGGAGTGTACAAGGCCAAATCATCAAATTCTGACGCCATTTTATTAATTCTGTGGTCACCATTAAGTACGAAGGGCACGACTTTTGAAAATTTAGCTGTAATATCTCGTATCATCCGCAATGGAATGTTCTCAACACCAAAAAATAACTCAGTATCCTTGATTTCTTTGACTTGAGTGAAAAGGTGGTTTAAACTCCTAGTAAGAGGAATTAAACGACTTACTGTAGCATATGACGGATGTCCAACAACAATGCAAAACTGCAAGTTATCATATTTACGATACAACGCCAAATATTGTTGTAGCAAGGACGAACCTTGTTGAAATTCGATCCCACGTGATGCAATAGTCAGAACGAGATTCCTTTTCATCTGTTGTAGAAGATATTCAATATCCATCGGAAGTAACAGGCACTCAGCCCCTTCATAGTCAATAAAAACGTACTCATGAAAACGAGAAGCTGAAACAACAACAGAAACGAAATGGCTTGTTGACAAAAAACGGCTTATTTTCAAGGAAATGCCAGTTTTTAGATTTATTTTTTTCATATTAGACTTCTGGAACACAATCCCTCATGCTGTCACCTCGCACAAACAGTTTTCAGAAGAAAAACATCAAGTCCTCTCTCCTCATTAACCTTTAAAAACCTTAAGATGTGACCGTTTTTTACAGCATTTCTAAATATTTTTGAATTACTCGTGGGTGTCTTTACACGAACCAACGTAGTTTGAGGCAGGACAAAAAATGGACCAGAAAGAACTTGAAAAAATCATCAAGGAGTTTTGGGAAGGAGAATACATCGCTACTGGATTTTATCGACACATGGCAAAAAAATCCGAAAGCAAACGAGCTGAACTCTTTCAAGAGATTTCAAAAATGGAAGAAAAGCACGGACGATACTGGAATGAGAACATCGCACCAAAAAAACTGGGAAAGTCCTTCAAGCCAACACTTAGGCTGAAATTACGACTTTTCGTCCTCAAGGTACTAGCCTTCATCCTACCCCTAGCTTTCATCATTCACCTGCTAGAGTCTGATGAGCGTGCAGCACTCTTAAATTATTCGAAAATACTCAAAACATTTGAAGATGATCCAGAGAGCCAAGCTTTAGTTGCTGAGATCATGAAAGATGAGATTCGCCATGAGCATTCGATGGCTGAATTACTCATCGGAGATGAATCCCAGCTATCAAGAGTCAAGGACGCCATTTACGGAATGACCGACTCATTGGTCGAAATATTAGCTCTCGTAATCGGCCTCGCAAGCATCATGAACGATCCCTTCTTGATCGGATTGGCTGGATTCATTGCTGCCATCGGTGGCACGTTTTCAATGACGTCAGGAGCATATTTATCTGTTAAAAGTCAGAATGATATTTATGAAGGAAAGGTTGCAGAAATCGACATTAAGAGCAATTTTGATCCAAAGTACATGGCTGATGACTTAAAAATTACCCTAAAAAACAAGGGACTTGATGACAAAGCTGCATCTCAGATTGTTAACATTGTCGGTGAAGACAATGAGGTCACGAAGGCATTATTAAAGAGCATGGCAATAGAAGAAACCTATGACGATCCTACCAATGCTGCCATCACCACTGGAATATATTACGTGCTTGGAGCAATCCCAGCAGTGTTTCCTTTCTTCCTTGGAGTCATCATCCCCGTAACACCCATAACTGCCTCCATCATTGCCATCATCTTATGTGCCATCATTTCCTTCGTTGCTGGAATTTTCACGGCTGTGCTCTCTGGAATTAACATCAAGGGAAAGGCTTTCAAGAACATGATCATCACCATTGGAGCTGCTGGAGCGACTTATTTCATTGGATCCCTAGCACGAGCATTTCTAGGTGTTGAGGTGTAAGAGCCTTCCATTACCGCAGCAACACATCCATTCCACGACAAAGGCTTTCATTCACTAGAAGTCACTCACAGCACTTTCATTATTTTTTTACTTGAACCATTAGTGGTTTGAGACAAGTGAGGAGTCATCATGTGGATTCAGAAGAGACGCCAAGAATTACTGAGACGAGCTTTGCTGCTTCTTGCAGTAATTAATGGCATTCTTGGTTTTTCTGGAGGAATCGTGAGGCTGGGAACGTGGTATTTTCCAGTACTTCCTTCATTTCCGACAATCTTCATGACCAGTCATAGAATATTGGTCGTGATTGGATTTTTCACGACTTTCATTTTCTTAGAACGTTGGGCTGGACTACAAATAATGCCACCACAATTAAAAAAATTATCATCATCCATGGCATTCTTTAGCATGATTGGCGCGTTCTTTTTACTATTTTCTCAATTAATTACCGTGATTGGGAGCAATGTAGTCCTTCAAGAAAGCACTTTTCTCACGAGCATCACGTTTTACATCCTTTCTGGGATAAGCATGTTGATCTTGCAAGCACGAATCACCCTTGAAATGCCACAATTTAAAACAGAATCTTCATTTCT
>JAJRXH010000679.1 GCA_024276395.1 archaeon | reverse complement strand
GATTCATCATTAGACAGAGAATTTAAGAGATTCTCCGTATGAGTGATCAGTTTTGATATTTTTTCATCGAGAGAAACTTGTTTTTGTCGTGAAATTTTCTCAAGGATTTCATCAAGAGTTTTCAGAGTTTGCTTTAGTTTCTTCTTTGTAGTAATATCATCCTCCTTGAGGGTAGAACACATCATATTCACTTTCAAAGACTCTTATCTGGCGAAAAAACCAAAGATTTTTGCTTTCACATTCACCTCGATGCATATAATACTTAAATTATTACCTCTTTCGGTACCTGTTTTAGAGAGTAAGGCCTTTTGTCCCATTATTTCACTACTAAACGAAGCCATGTATATTTTTGTTCGTCATGCTCCCTTTGAAATTATTCATTCCAGTTCTGAATGGAAAGATTTAGGTTTACCGAAGAGAGCTTCTTACTCTTGATCGATCCAGTCTGAGAAATGATGAGATTATGGAATCTAGCTGAAGATATTGGTCTCGTGCCTGTTCAATCATTTGAGAATTTCAAGCGGTAGATTGCAGTCGTGGTAGGGTGTGAGTCACCAAGGCACAGTCTTTTAAATCTGATTGGAAGATGGTAGAGCAGAAGAAGTCTGACTTGGTGTGCTATCGATGAATGCAAAAGAATTCAAGAAGAAACTCAGGGAAAAATTTCAAAAGGATTATGAAAAGTTTTATCCAGTCAAGACATTGGAAGAACTTGGATTTTCAAGAAAAAAATGCATCAAGTGTGGAAATAGTTTTTGGACACAGGATGACAATCGAGAAACTTGTAATGATGCGCCATGTGAGGGTGAATTCGGTTTCATTTCTAATCCACCTACACCCAAGAGATTCGGTTATGTCGATGCTTGGAAAGAGTTCGTCAAGGTGATGGAAAAGCTTGGACACACTGAAATAGATCGCTATCCCACGGTAGCACGCTGGATTCCTGAAGAAGAGTTCGTGTTTGCTAGCATTCTTGATTTCAAGATGGTCTTGGCTGGAGAGGCTGATCCACCAGCAAATCCATTAGTGGTACCTCAATTTTGTGTGAGGTTCAATGATGTGGACAATGTTGGATATGGAAGACATTATACACTTTTCGTGATGATGGGGCAACACGTCTTTAATAAACCGAAGAAATTCATTTATTTCAAGGATGAGTGCATTCGGTATGATTATGCATGGCTCACCGAGGGGATGGGATTTAAACCCAAAGACATTGTTTTCATTGAAGATCAGTGGGCAGGTGGAGGTAATTTTGGGCCTAGTATGGAATATTTTGTGAAAGGCCTAGAATTAGGAAATGCCGTGTTTATGCAATATGAATTGTTGCCGAACGGCAGTTATAAGGAGTTAGATATTCTTACCATTGATATGGGCTCGGGATTGGAACGATATCCTTGGATTGCTAATGGTACTCCAACGGCCTATGATATGACGTTTCCTCAAACCTTGGAGAAGATTAAAAAAGCAGTTGGCGTGAAACCGTCCCCCTTGTGGAAGGAATTTGCACCTGTATCTTACTTGCTCAACGTGGATGAAATGGAGAGTGAGGAAACTACGTGGAAATCACTGACAGAGCGATTAGGAAGACCTTCAAGAGAAATCATTGACGAGTTAGCACCGATGCGTGATGTTTACATTCTCGCTGAGCATGCTAGAACATTATTGTTCACGTTATTTGACGGAGCACTACCTTCAAATGTGGGAGGTGGCTATAATCTAAGATTTCTTCTCCGTCGTTGCTTGAACATCCTTGACGAAAATGAATGGGATCTTGACTTGTACGATATCATCCAATGGCATTCCGAGGAACTTGGTCATTGGCAGAAAGAACTCAAGATGTTAGAGCAGACTAGCATTCGTGACATACTTGACGTCGAAAAACAAAGATATCGAAGAACTCTTGAAAAAGGAATTGAAAGAGTTAAGAAACTCCTAAAAAAGAAAAAGAAAATATCAACAGATGACTTGATCAAGCTTTATGATTCCCATGGAATTCCACCCGCGATCGTGGCCGATATCGGTAAAAAAATGGACGTTGACGTGCATGTGCCCATTGATTTTTATGCACGAGTACAAGAACGACATGAAATTGAAACTGAAAAACAAGCTAAAAAGATGATGGTCCAAGGAATTAGGCTCAAGAATGAATATCCAGCCACGCGAAAATTGTTCTATGAAGATCCATACGAAAAAAGTTTTACTGCTAAAGTGCTCGGAGTTGAAGGAAAGTATCTCATTCTTGACCAGACATTATTTTATCCAGAAGGAGGCGGTCAAGTCGGCGATACCGGGGTCATTGAAAGCGTGAAAGTCGTGGATACACAATCAAGTGGTGCTGTGGTTGTTCATATTATGGAAAAAGAGAATGCTTTCAAGGTTGGTCAGACCGTTAATGGTGAGATTGATTATGAACGTCGACGAGTGATTATGAGCCACCATACTGGAACTCACATCCTGAATGGGGCTGCAAAATACGTGTTGGGACCGCATGTCTGGCAAGCTGGTGCTTATAAAAGTCCTGACCACGCAAGGCTTGACATCACGCACTACAAGGCTTTAACACGTGAAGAAGAAAAACTCATTGAGTATCATGCCAATAGAATAGTAATCGAGAATAGACTCGTCATTTCGAGCTTTGAACCTCGTGAGGAAGCTGAGAAAAAATACGGTCATACCATATATCAAGGAGGCGTTGCTCCCGGTAAACGTCTCCGCATTCTTAACATTTCTGATTGGGATATTGAAGCCTGCGGTGGCACTCATGTCCATCACACAGGAGATGTCGGTCCCATTAAAATCTTGAACACCGAACGAATTCAAGACGGCATCGTGCGCATTAATTTTGTTGCCGGAATGAGAGCTGTTGAGCGCATCCAAGAACTGGATCAACTTGTTCATGATATCTCTGATACCTGGGGAACGCCAGAACGAGATCTTCTCAAGAAGGCACGAGATCTTTTGGAATCAGAGAAGCAGCATCGCAAGAAAATTGAGCTATTAGAACGAGAAAATCTGGAGATGAAACTAGATGTAGCCCTAATGAGCAGTGATGATGACATCATCGCTGTAAAGACACAGACAGATGAGTTAAAGATACTTCTCGCCGTGCTCAGCAAGTTCCAATCTCGTGCTAAGGATCTAAAAAAGGTGGTCTTGATCTTTGGGAATAATAGTGCGGTCGGTATTAGCGGAAATTCGGCTTATGATGTAACGAAGATCCTAGAAAAATATTGTGCCATCGTTAAGGGAAAACCTGAACAAGCAAATGGTTTCAAGATAAAATCATTTCCAGATTTCATTCGCCAATAAACTATCTTTCTAAAGCAAAAAAATATGAAAATTAGATCATTACAATGGATGGCGTAGGATTATGGATAAGCGAAGTTTAGTAGAAGGTATCGTCGCATTAATTTTAGCCTCTATCGTGGCGTTTTCTCTCTTATCTTTTTCTAATTCTTATCTAGCTACAGATACACCACAAGTTGCAGTGACCACGGGCTCAATGCTTCCCGTGTATAATGGGTATCAAGATACCAGTAATTCTCCTATTCATCCATTTCGGGGTGATTTGCTCCTCGTAAAAGGGG
>JAJRXH010000678.1 GCA_024276395.1 archaeon | reverse complement strand
GGTGTCAAGCCTCAGTACGGTGTTTGTGTTGACATCGTTACTCGCAGTGCACTCAAGAATATGACAATCCCGACACTTGTTGTTACTCTCATGCCCATTCTCACGGGATTTCTCCTTGGCCCTGAAGCAGTCGCTGGATTTCTCATGTTTGGTACGGTCACTGGAATTCTCATGGCCAATTATCTTAATAATGCTGGTGCGATCTGGGATAATGCCAAGAAATACATTGAAGAAGGTCATCATGGTGGAAAAGGAAGCGATGCCCATGCTGCAGCCGTTGCGTCAGATACAATAGGCGATCCAATGAAGGATACTGCAGGACCAAGCCTCCACATCTTGATCAAGCTAATTAATAACATTACCATCACGTTTGGAGGCCTCTTTGCTACAGTGTTCCTGTTAAAAATAATGATAACTCTCCTGTTTGGCACCGGTTTTGGCTTTCCTTGAAAACCCATCTTTCTTGTTCTTTTTTCTCCTTTTTTCTTTCACTTAGAAGTAGAATCGTTGATCTTGTTATTTTCGTGTGGAAAACTTGAGAGGAAAATTCTAGAATCATTCTATTTATGAGGAGAATGTGTTGGCCTTTCCGAGTCATATTCTCCTGGGTTTTGTTCATCCAGTGTAATCTTTTTTAGATGATGAAGTTGGCGAAGGCGACCTTCTTCATTGTTAGTTTTTTAATTCGCCATGCCACTTTCTGGCATCTATTAAAGGCATGCTAAAGATGTATGATGTGAATAAAGATTATCGTGAGTATGATGGATTCCTCTGAGGACTATTTAAATGGAATTAAGGAGAAAATAAAAAAGAAAACTGGCTTGTCAGACGTAGAACTCCAGCAAAAAATTAATGAAATCATTCAAGAATTAGAGTTTTTGAGTCCTGATGCAGCCTTGATGCAGCTGGCCAGAGAATATGATATCGTGGCAGATGATTTGGGTATGTTGAATGCGCAAGAATTTACAGCTCCAATTCTTCCTCTTAAGGAAATTATAGAACAAGAAATTATCCAACCTAGCATTAGTGTTGAAGGAGTAGTACTGCGGCTATATCGTCCTTTGGTAATAACATCTAGACAGAATCCAACAGAAAAAGATGTCCTTGCTAAGTTAATTCTTGCAGATGATACTGCACGAGTTATGGTTTTGTTTTGGCCACCTCATTCCGAGCGTGTGGTGCGTAAGGAAATTCGGCGCGGCGTTTTCTTGCGATTGCGACGTGTTTCCTCGAAGAAAAACCAGCGTTTTGGGAACATTGAACTTCATACCACGGTAAGTTCGGAGATAGAATGTCTTTCAGATGCTGAAGTAAGAAAATTTCCGAACCCATTTGAGCAACTCGTTACACCTTCAGAATTTTACCAAATGTTAAGAGAAGGAACTACAATTAACCGACTTGATGAATTTGATGTCATTGGAACTGTTGTTGATAACCATGGGGTGAGGATGTTTCAGCGTACTGATCAATCATCGGGGAAATATGGTTTACTATTGCTTGGTGATGAGGAGAGTGTTGTTCGGGTCATGTTTTGGGATGAAAGAAGTGAAGATGTCCTTTCTTTGAATGTTGGTGATTTCATCCTCTTGGAGGGTGTAACAGTTTCCATCAATAAGAATACATCTTCATCTCAACGCCCTCCGATGAATAAGATCACGGTACATGTGAATAAATTAGCCAACGTGATCCACTTAACGGAAGCTGAATTGGAGTATTTCCGTCGGCAATGGAATGGTGCTGAATCTCTCTTGTCCCGACTAGAGAAAAGAAGTGAAGAGGTCAGGCTTTCTTCAACATCGTTGGAAACTCGTTCTTTTCGCCCTAT